>NZ_DATJPM010000035.1 GCF_035506375.1 Methanocella sp. | reverse complement strand
ATTGGAAGCATATGCATTCATGGTATTTGGGCATATTAATTCAAACCCATGGTCATTAAAGGCTATAAAACACGATAAGATAGCCAGCATCGATACAATCATCAAAAGTATAATGCAAAGATGAAAGATCGTATTTGTCTTATAAGCGATACCAATATGATTATCAATAATATATCGATTTTCAGGCATACCTATATCCCCCTTTGGTTTATCGATGGTCTTCACTTGCCGTTTTAAAAGCGTTTTAAATCGTTTTAGATAGAGTTTTATCTAAACGATTCAGGCAAGTCCCCCGACCACCTCGAAAAATCATTTCAGGGGAGGTATGAATCGTAGTCAATTTTTATAAGAAATATTTTACCAACTATCATAGATAAAGATATTCTACTAAAATGTAATTTTAATATTTGAAAGTTAATTTTATTTGGTGTATAATGTAATTAATAAGTATTAACTTTATTAAAATAAGCCAATATTAACTATATTTTTAAATAATGTTAAATGATATTTATTATAAATTTTATTGTCAGATATTATTTGGTTTTTAGTAAATATAATGTATAAAATGTCGTCGAAAATATTGAATACTTACAGCGCCTTATTAGTGACTGAGGGTGTAATAGGATGGAGAATTCATCCAGCACTAGCCAGGGGGCGGTCAAGTGCGTAAAATGTGGTTCGCCCGACGTGATGTACAGCAAGAAGCGACGCGTCTACATCTGCGAGGACTGTGCGCAAGAGTTCACGCTCGAAGAAAAAAGGCCTGCCTGGCGTATTTTTATCAGTCACATGCCCGGTGAGCCTGCGGCAGAACGCCTGAGGACCGATCTATCGGCGGCCGGCTATGAGCTCTGGCCAAACCCTAAGCCGACCGATGACCCCGCCGGCAGCCGCGCCCAGGGCCTCGACTGGGTCGCCGAAACTGGTCGGAACGGCCGTTTTATCGTTTTGATGTCGCCCGAATCCATTCGCCGGCCTGACGGCCATTGCCTGGGCGACGTCGCCCTGGCCGTCCAGAAAAAGTTACCCATCATCCCTGTCATGCTCGCCCGCTGCGACATGCCTCTCTCCATCTGCCGCATCCAGCGCATCGACCTGATGGACTGTTTCCCGGTCGAAGACCACCGGGAAAAATATGATAAACGATTAAAGCTCATCGTCGAGACCATCGAGGAGGAAGGGCTGGACTATAAGAACGTCCAGTCGCGGCTCCTCCACGTCCTGGAGCCTTTACCATTCGACGTCGACATCCAGCGGCACCTGGCCCGCTTCACCGGGCGGCAATGGATCTTCAAGCGCGTCGATAAGTGGCTCGTGGACCCCAGTGCATCCCGCATCTTCTGGATCATAGGAGCACCCGGCGTGGGAAAAACGGCGATCGCGTCCTGGCTGGCCTTCAACCGGCCGGAAGTCGCGGCGTTCCACCTCTGCCGCTACGGGGATGCCGAGAAGTCGGACCCCCGCCGGGCGATCCTCTCCATCGCGTACCAGTTAAGCACGCAGCTGGCCGATTACCAGGAACGGCTCAACGGCCTCAACCTGGAAAAGATCGCCCGGGAATCGAACGCGAAGACCCTCTTCGATTCACTCATCATTCAGCCCCTCTCCGGTAACTTCCCCGAGCCCGGCGGGGCCATCGTCATCCTCATCGACGCGCTGGACGAGGCCACGCGTTCCGGCAAGAACGAGCTCGCCGAGCTCATCGCCTCCGAGTTCGGCCGGGCACCCCGCTGGCTGCGCCTGGTCATCACCAGCCGCCCGGAGCCCGAGATCCTGCACCCGCTGCAGGGCCTCACGCCGTATATCCTCGATACCGCCGACCCGGAGAACGAGCAGGATATCCGGGAATACCTGGCCCGGGAGCTCAAGCCGTACACGGCCGAGAAGGAAGTCCCGGCCCGGGCGATCGATACGATCGCGTCCATGAGCGAGGGCATCTTCCTGTACGTGGAGTGGATTCGCCAGGAGCTGGCGCAGGGCAGGCTTTCTTTGGGCCGCCTGGACGAGTTCCCCCGGGGCCTCACCGGCGTCTATTCCCAGTTCTTTACCCGGCAATACCCGGTCATGGAAAAGTACCGGAGTAAGATCAGCCCAGCCCTCGAGATCGTGGTGGCGGCGCTGGAGCCTTTAAAGATCCAGATGATCGGCTCCATCTTCCGGTGGGACGAATACGAGCAGGCCGATTTCTCCCAGGAGATCGGGGCTCTGTTCCCCATCCAGGATGAAAAGGTCCAGCCATTCCACCGGTCCGTCATCGACTGGCTCACGGATACGGCCAGGGCTTCGAACTACTTCATCGATGCCCGGAACGGGCACCGGCGGCTAGCGGACTGCGGATGGGAGGAGTATGGCCGCGGCATTGGATCAATGGCTGACTATATGCTGGCCCACCTGCCGGCGCACCTCATCAACGACGAACGATGGGACCAGGCCGTGGCGATGCTGGGGGACCTCAGGTACTTCGATATCGCCTGGGGCCGGAACGAGTTCACCGTCCAGAATTATTGGAGCCAGATCGAGGCCAGATCGGGGATCCTGCTGGTGGATTCCTATCGGCCGATCATCGTTAGCCCGAGTAAATATGACGGCCAGAGCCTGGGCGTGGCAAACCTGCTCTACAGCACGAGCCACTTTGCAGAGGCGGAAACGCTCTTTGATTACTTGGCCGGCTATTTCCGCTCGACGAATGACTTGAAAAAACTAAAGAATTCTATTGATAAAAAGGGGATGATCCTCGCCCATAAAGGGGATAACATCGAAGCGTTAAAAACGTTTAAGGAGGAAGAGCGCATTTGCCTCGAGCTTGGCGACCGCTTCGGCCTGGAAGACTGCCTTGCGATGGAGATCTATCCGCTCCTGAACATGGGGGACCTGGACGGCATTAACCGCGTCATCGAGGAGATGGACCGGAATTCCCTGTCCATGAATAAGCGGCAGATATCCCTGATCCTGCACGCAAAAGGGCTGGTGCTGGCAGAGACCGGCCGGCTCGACGAGGCCTTAAAAGTCTACCGGGAGAAGGAAAAGATTTGCCTGGAGCTGAAAAATGCCGACTGCCTCTACCATACGCTGAATAACATGGCCCTCATCCTCTACGAAAAAGGCGATTACGACGAGGCCCTGGAGATCAATAAGCGGCTGGAAAAGCTCTGCCTGGACCACAGTAATTTATTAATGCTAACTTATTGTCTGCTCAACTTCGTTTTCATCTATTACGATATCGGTGAAAAGGACAAGGCGCTCGAAACCCTGAAAAGGGTCGAGGAGCTCGGCCGGAAACTGGACCATAAATTGACCATCACCAACTGTTTAGGCACACTTTCCATCATTCGCCATGACATGGGCGACCTCGACGCAGCCATGGGCCTCCTGGAGGAGGAAATGGCGATCTGTAATGACCAGAATGATAAGCTCAACCTCCAGTATGTCCTGGGGAACATGGCTTTGATCCACTACGACCGGGGCCGGCTGGACGAGGCGATGCGAATGATGGAGGAAAAGCGGAAGCTGGCCTCGGGATCATCGATCACCCGGAGCGTCCAGGCGGCGATGGGCAACCAGGCGCTGATACTAGCGGACAGGGATGAGCTGGACGCGGCCTTGAAGCTCCATCAGGAGGAGGAAAAGATCTGCCGGCAGCTGGGAAATAAAAAAGAACTCGCAATCTGCCTGTTCAACCAGGCAAACCTGCTATATGCCCGGGGATTAAAGGACGATGCCATGCGGCTATACGGGGAAACGGAGAGCCAGTTCCGCCACCTGAAGTACCGGATTGGCTTGCAGGGCTGCCTGAACGGAGAGGCGATCATCCTCTATGAACAGGGTAACCGGGAAGAAGCCATGAAATATCTCGACGAAGCGGAGGATATCTGCCGCGCCATGGATTATAAAAAAGGCCTCGAAGCAACACTGATCAATAAGGCCGTCATCCTCCATGACAGGGAAGACGTGGCGGGCGCATCGAAGCTGCTCGAGGAAGCCGAGGGCATCTGCCGCGGGATGGGCTATAAGGAAGGACTTGCCATCGCGCTGATCGACCGGGCCGTCATCGCCGCCTACGACAATGGCGACCGGACCGCCGCGATTAAACTATCACGGGAAGCCTCGGAGATAACCAGGAATTGTGGCATCCATGCCCTGGCGAAAAAATTGGCGCATCTGCACAGGTCCATCGAGGAGACAACAGCCGGCACCACTGTCGTTCACGATGGTGGGGAGGGTAAAAAAGCTGCCCAAGCTCCTGGGTTAATTATGCAGTTCGTTAAAAGGCAAAAACAGGATAAGAATATTTGAGTGGCGAAAAAGAGCCTCGGATAAATTAATAATAGAGTGCATATAAATGTCTATAGAAAGAGCTAACAAGACTCATCGTATGGTGTGTAATGGAAACAGGTATCAAGTGCCCGGAATGCGGCTCGGAAAATATCCTGTTCAGTAAAAAGCGGCAGCTGCACATATGCGAGGACTGCGCCCACCAGTTCACGGTCCGCATGGCCGCTCCCCGGAGACGTGTTTTTATCAGCTATGGCCACGATGGTTATGCGTCATTCGCTCTCCAGCTCAAAAAGGACCTGGAGGAGCGGGGCTATGCGGCCTGGTTCGACCTCGAGCGCATCAAAGGGGGCGGCGACTGGGAGCGCTACATCGAGGATGGCCTGGAATGGGCGTCCGAATTCCGGGGCGAGGGTCGGTTCGTGCTCCTCATGACGCCCCACTCGGTGCGCAAGCCCGACGGCTATTGCCTGAACGAGCTCGCCCGGGCCCTGCAGCGTCGCCTTCACATCATACCCGTCATGGTCCTCTATGCCGAACCGCCGGCCTCCATCCATAATCTTCGATGGCTGGACATGCGGGACTGCATATCGGGCGGGGAGAAGTACCGGGACAAATTATCCGAGTTGATCGATGCCCTGGAGAAGAAGGAGATAGAGGAATATAGCGGTAACGATGATAAGACCCTTAAGGAAAAAGCAACTGCTATGCCGTCGCCCTCGAATTTTAAAAAGCCAAAAAGACTCTATATCGGGCATGGTACCGGCGAGCAGAAAGCCTTAGCCATGCGGCTTAAGGCGGACCTGGAGGCCAGGGGCTTTGCCGTATGGTCCGAGAAGGAGGAAATTCAAGACCATGAAACCCTGGTCGAAGAAGGGCTATCGTGGGCCTCGGCTATCCCCGATGAAGGCGGCTATATCCTGCTCATGACGCCCCATTCGGTCCGGCGGCCGGACGGCTCCTGCCTGAACGAGCTCGCCCGGGCCCGGAAGAAGAATTTACGCGTGATCCCCATTATGGTCTCGCTCTGTGAGCCGCCGCTGAGTATCTGCCGGACCCAGTGGCTGGACATGCGGGATTGCATGCCCGTGGAGCAAAGACATGAAAAGTACCGGACGAAGCTCGGGCAGCTCTTCGACGCGCTGGAGACCGGGAACCTTGATCATGAGGGCATCCAGTCGCGGCTCATCCATGTCCTCGAGCCGTTGCCCTTCGAGGCGGATATCGGCCAGCTTATAGTCAAATTTGTCGGGCGCCAATGGATTTTTAATCTGATCGACCGCTGGCTCGACGAGAATAACTCGCAGCGGATCCTTTGGATGACCGGCCTCCCCGGCAGCGGTAAGAGTGCCATCGCCGCGTACCTCTGCTATTTCCGCCCTGAAGTAATCGCTTTCCACCTGTGTAAGTACGATAACGCCCAGCTGTCGGACGTACGGCGCTTCATAACGTCCATCGCTTACCAGATGAGCACGCAGATACCGGAGTACCAGGTGTATCTCAATGCTCTTCCCCTGGAAAGCATCGTTTCCGGCTCGGATAATGAACAATTATTCGAGCGGCTCATCGTAGAGCCGCTATCCCATATAAAGCCAAAGAGCACACGGCCGATGCTCATCGTCATCGACTCCATTGACCAGGCGGGCCAGGTGAATAATGAGATCGCCCGGCTGATATCGTCCTTATTTTTAAAGACGCCCCGGTGGCTGCGCCTCTTCATCACGAGCCGGCCCGATCCTCCCATCCTGGCAATGCTTAAGGGTATCGAGCCCTTCATGCTGGATATCGCTTCACCGGATAACGAGAGAGACTTACGTACTTTTGTGCACAGCGAGCTCTGTACGAAATTTTCCTGCCCATCGATGCTCGTGGATGAGGCTGTCGAGGCCATAGTCGCGAAGAGCGAGGGGAATATGCTCTACGTGGACGTCGTTTGCCGTGAAATATCACAGGGACGGCTCTCGCTCGACCGGCTCGATGAGTTCCCCCGGGGACTGGGCGGCGCATATGCAGGGTTCTTCGGCCGCCAGTTCCCCTCCTTCGAGGAGTATAAGGCCAGATACCGGCCCTTACTGGAGCTCGTAGCCGCCGCGATCGCGCCACTTCCAATCGATGTGGCCGCAGGTGTGCTGGGAAAGGATGAGCTCGAGGTACACGCCCTTAGCGATGCGATGGGCTCGCTTTTTCCTCTCTCCGAAGGGCGCATCCGTCCCTTCCATAAGTCCCTCGTCGACTGGCTCGTATTTTCAGACCGGGCCGGCCAATATTTCGTAAGCCCCAATAAGGGCCACGCTCGCCTGGCCGAGTATGGGATGCGCGAGTACAGGGCCGGAGTTAATTCGATGTCATTATATATGCTTGCATTCCTGCCGGAACATCTGGCAAAAGCTAACCGTGTGGAGGACCTCCGGGCCTTATTATCCGATCGGCTTTACATCGAGCGCCTTATGTCGACTAGAGTGAGAAAGCCGGGCGATCTCGCCCGCTATAAGGAGATGTCTGAGCCCTTCGTGGAAAATAACGAGGCCGATATCATGCGCATGCTATAGACGGTAAGCAGCCCTCTGGATGACCTGAAATTCTTTTTCGTCCCGCATCGCATAGACCATTCGACGGATGTTGGAATCCGATATCAGCTTTTCCGGATCGTGCATGGCAGTGACTGCCCCGATAAGGCCGGCCTTCGTATCTTTAAGATAAAGCTCGTAGGCCATGGAGTCCATTAATTTTTTATCCAGAAATTCCCTTGTCTCGCCCCTTGAATTTATAATTAATCGGGCGACCCGTGAAAAAGCCGCCTGGACTTCGGGTGACGCCCGGACGATGGGCAGTGCCTCGATGCGGTAATTGCGGATGTTATTCTGGGAGCAGAAGAGCTCGAAGTACCAGTTCAAGGTCGACGAGTTGAGGAGCGCCATTAAATAGAAGGGATCGATGCCCTTATCGGTCACTATGATCTGCTTTATGGAGTTACTACACAGGTAGCCTGGCGGCAGCATCGCGAACTTGAGCCTGCGGGCACAGGCCTTATTCTGGGTGTTGCGGCCGATGATGCGCCAGTGCTCTATCGTATTTGCCGCCAGGGGCCGCTTTCGTAAGAACTCCCGCTTCTTCACCCACCTTGGCTGAGGGCCCTCAGGGGAAAGGTCGACGAAATATTCCCGTAGGTGTATGCCCTTAACAAAAATATCGCCCGTCGGCGCTTCCGAAATATATTCCTTATCAAAAGTCTCGTCCACGTTCCCGACGGATATTTCGCCTACAGGGGTTACGTCATTACAGCCTTTTAAAGGCGGAATATCTTTTAGCCGCCCTATCATATCCCACTCGAGCGATGGGTCGCTTAGAAGCGGCACCTCCATCCGGCCGTCGGAGACGCCGGCCAGCTCTGCATAGCCGACCGATATCGAGCCATCGCCATTGTCGAGGCTTTCGCTGTCCACGCCCATCCTCAGCCGGAGATGGCCGTTATTTGCCCGGGACTTATTGAGCACGACGATGGCCGTCGCCTGATTCACCCGTGGAAAAATACGCGAGCGCTCCGGGATCTCGACGACCTCTTCGAGGCTGCACGTATCGAACAGGTGTTTTCTCAGCATTTCCGAGCTCGACTCGTTCAGGAAGGACGATGGGATAATGAGCCCCATGCTGCCCCCGTCTTTTAAGAAACCGAGGTTCCTCTCGATGAATAATTTATACAGGTTAAGATTGCCCTTCTGGAAATGAAAGAGGCCGCTGGCCTTTACCTCTGCCGGTATGCTCTTTTTTTGTTCTGCGCTCATGCTTTTCACGCGTATATAGGGCGGGTTGCCGACAATGACGTCGAATTCACCGATGCGGGGAGCAAATAACGCGTTATCGCAGGCGAGGTTGAGCCTGGCTGGCCCTATACCATTTATGACGGAGAGCAGCAGGCGCAGGCGCAGCGAGGCGGCATCGATGGAATACCGGTCGACGTCCATGCCATACAGGTTATGCTCCACGATCGCCTTTTTAAGCACATATTCGGGCGGCATGCTTTTCCCGGCATCGACGAACGCCTCGACCCTCAACCGATAAAGCTCCTCCATGGCCGCTTCAAGGAAAATTCCGGTCCCGCAGGAACTATCGAAGACGCGGATATGATCTAATGAGTTCCCTCGCGCAAGGTACGACCCGATCGCCTTCCTGCATATGTACCGGGCGACCGCTTTAGGCGTATAGATGACTCCCGCATCCCGCGATAAGTCACCATAATGCCGTACTACGGCTTCGTCGAACCTGGCACAAGCCGCACCCGGCGTAATCCTTCCCGATAGCGCATCGTCAAATATCACGGATAATAAATCCATAGTCTGTCTGATATATGCGCGCTTAAGCAAATAATATGTATGATAACGGCAGTGTCTAAATCACCGGAGGAGCCTTGCCCGATTTCATGGTAAAGAAAGTAAAAGCCCATAGTAATGGAGCTGATTTCGTTTGGCCCGGGTAGATGATCTGCGGCAGCTTCATGGCGAAGCCATGCGGCTTGCCCGCGAAAAGATTGCCGAAAGCCTGGCAAGTAAAGATATGGACCTGGTGCAGGCCGCCCGGTCGCTGGATGACCTCAACGAAGCTTTCAATATTATTTCCGAGCGCCTCGCCGAATGGTACGGGATCCACAATCCCGAAAAACGTTTGCGTCCCGTCGAGCTTATCGAGCATATATTAGAAGAGTCGAGCGAAAGAAGACTGCCAGAGATGGTCGCGGCAATAAATGACGATGATCTCAACGCTATCCAGGGAGTAGCACAGACGGCAAGAACGCTGTTCTGGCAGAAGAGAGCCCTTGAGGATTATATTGATAAGACCATGCTGGAACTCGCCCCGAACCTGTCCACGGTGATGGGCCCCACGCTGGGAGCCAGACTCATATCACAGGCGGGGAGCCTGGAAAAGCTCGCCCGAATGCCGGCCGGCAGCATACAGGTCATGGGAGCCGGTGAAGCGCTCTTCAAGCATCTCCGGCTAGGCACGCCATCGCCCAAGCATGGCCTGATATACAAGCATCCGCTCATCAGCGGCGCCCCGAAGAAGGCCCGGGGCAAAATCGCCCGCATGCTCGCGGGCAAGACGGCCATCGCCGCGCGCGTCGACTATTATTCGGGCGAGAGAGTGGATTTCGGCGACCTGAAGGCAAAAGCCTCCATGATTAAAAGCCGGTCTAGGGGAGGAAAGAAGCCTTGAGCGATATAAGCAGTCTGCGGCCGGCGGGCATCGATAACGTATTCTATGTAAAGACGGATGGCCGGGAAATGCTCGCTACGCTTACAGATCATCCCGATGCCGATTCGCTGATTTTCGAAGAAAAGGTTTACAGGCTGTGGAGCCCGTCCACCAGTAAGCTGGCATCGATGATCGTAAAAGGCATGAAAATTCCTCTTAATATGGGATCAAGCGTCCTCTATCTCGGGGCCGCCAGCGGCACGACGGCCACTCACGTGGCCGATATCGTCAGCGATGGCGTCGTCTTCGCGGTGGAGTTCGCCCCACGGCCGGCCAGAGACCTGTTAAAGGCCGTCGAAGGCCGGTTCAACGTCATGCCGGTCATCGCCGACGCCAGGCAGCCGGATAAATACCCGCCATTCATGGATAAAGTGGATGTCATATACCAGGACGTGGCACAGCCGAAACAGGCCGCCATCGCTAACGTGAACGCTGAAAAATACCTGAAAGGCGGCGGTTTCCTTATTTTGGCCATCAAGGCGAAGAGCGTCAGCTCGACAGAGAATGTCGGCGACATATTCCGGGATGAGCTTCGAACCCTTGAAAAAGATTTCGAGATCTTAGAAAAGGCTTCATTGGAGCCCCTTCACCACGGCCATATGGCCGTCATCGCACGCTATAGAAAATAAGCTCAGACTTCTAAGGTAATTAGATCGTTAGCCGAAAGCCGGTTAAGGAATTTGATGAGACGCTTCTCGATCTCCTTCTCATCGCCTTTACTGCGTTTCATGATGATGCCCTTGATATCCTCCACGGAGTGCGTGCCGTCACATAGTTCCCAGACGATAGCGCCCAGCGGGTTGAACCGGAAGCTTCGCTCATCGGGTATGTCTATAAAGCGGTTGAGAAACTGCGTCAGGCGATTCTTTTTATATTTTGCGTAAATCATGAGCGAATCAGAGCCGTTGCCCTCCCACTCGACGTCCTCGCTCCTCTTCGGCTTTGCCTTCAATAATTTTTTGTAGGGTATTTTTGCCTTCGTACCCTTCAAAGTGACGAACGCGGGCATACACAAAAAGAGGGCTTGATACGATTTATACCTTTCCAGTTTCGACAGAGACGGCGAGCTCGATCTCTTTCAATAATTGGTCTTCCGTCTTGCCTTCCGTCGGGATGTTCATCCTGCGGGCGATGCCCAGCACCGTCGTCGAAGGCGGCTTCGGGGCCGACGGTTGAGCGTTCGCCGCCCTGTTGAACTCTTCTTCCAGGTCCCTCTGGGCTTTTTTAAACTCGGCGTAAAAGCGGCCCAGCTCACGGATGTACTCGGGAAGCTTATCCGGGCCGAATAATAAGAGGGCAATGATTGCGATGAAGATGATCTCGTCGAAGCCGACCATGGCAACAGATTGTTAGGGCTTAAACGTATATACTTTTTCGGAATGTATCTTCAAGCCGGTTTATGCCGTTTTATTGGCCAAAAGAATATAAATACGGCCGAATATTTTCGTCATGAAATTAAATGTTGAATTATTTTACATATTTTATGGGTTCCGTACATCATTCGAAATACTGGTTAATTAATATGTTTAGTTGCATATAATTGCCGTTTAATTCAATTAGTCGTAGGAACGCTTTTCAATAAGACGTAATTTGCTCAAGTTATTTATATTCAGGCGATAGAGTAATTATTAATAAAAATGGGGGACATATGAAGAATGCTATAGTGGTAACCATAAGTATAGTTTTTATTATTATATTATCCATTATTATTTGTCAGTCAATGTTGATTACCAGGGCGGACAATAATGCATGTGTAGAAACCAATGTTCATGAGAGTACTGATAATACTTCCATTATACCAGCCATAAAAAGTGACTCTGCATCGATAAACGATACTTCATTTGATTTGGCCGGGGTAACCTCAACAGACCCCACGGCGGCCCCGATGGTCACTACAGTCCCGGAATGCCATCCGGTGACCATACAATCTTCCTCATTGCCGACACCGGCACCGCAAAGGAAGAGTTTACCGCCCCCGACGATTCCAACACGCCCTGGAGAGAAAAACCCCTTACCTACTGTAAAGGGTTAATAAAAATACAGGAATATCGATTGAGGATATATTGTTAATAAATGCTGTGTCGAATATGCCCTTTTAAGTCTCAGAGTGTACGGAGGCACTATTTTCACCACAAAGGCCAGTAGTTCCGTGTTTGTTATGTAATCGTTCGTCCTTTGTTCGTGTGGTTCGCTGATTTGTCCGGTTTTTCAACACGAAAACACGAAAGACTTTTTAGTCCCACGTAAGGGCACGAACCACACTAAAGTAGATGCTTTCACGTCAAAACACCAAACAACCTCCCAAATGCACGGACCTCGCTAAATTAATAGAAACACTAGAAAAAGCATTAATTTCATGCCGTTCTCGTGTTTCAATCATTTAGCGCTTTAGTGCCATTCGGGAGGTTGTTTAGTGTTTTAAGCGCCAGGCATGGGCCTTAGTGATTTT
>NZ_DATJPM010000034.1 GCF_035506375.1 Methanocella sp. | reverse complement strand
GTAAAATTGATTAAGGAGACCAGAGAGAAGGCCGGCCTCGTAGTCGCATACGGCGGCTGCGCGGCTACAGGCAACGTGTTGAACTTCGCGCGCGGCGGCCAGTGGAACCAGCCCCAGCACGAGTCATACGTGCCCATCAACCGGCTCGTCAAGGTCGACGCATACATACCCGGCTGCCCGCCGTCGCCAGAAGTAATATACAACTTCTGCATTGCGGCAGTGACCGGTGACACGGAGTACCTGAAGCCATTCATGGCCAGCGAGGCCGGCGGCTACCACTGCGGCTGCGACCTGAACACCCGGGTCATAGAGAACGCTCTCTGTATAGGCTGCGGCACCTGTGCTGCATCCTGTCCGACCAGGGCCATCGAGATGGTCTATGGAAGGCCGAGCTTTAACAACATCCGCTGCATCAAGTGCGGCGCCTGCTCGTTCGCGTGCCCGAGGAGCTTCTTGCCGGTGAACAAGATCAAGAGTCTGCTGGTGTGAGGAGGTTACAATAATGCCATTCGGAACATACAAGGAAGTAATGGCCCTCAAGGCCAAGGACGGAAAGATCGCCGGCGTCTCCCAGGACGGCGGCGTCGTGACCGCGCTGCTCTGCTACGCGATGGACAAGGGAGTCATCGACGGCGCCCTCGTCGCGGGCAAGGGCGACAAGGAAACCCCGTGGCTGCCCAAGCCCATAGTCGCTACCACCAAGGAAGAGATCATAGCGTCGGCCGGCACGAAGTATACCATCAGCCCGGTCGTGGCCGTTGTCAAGGACGCGGCCCGTGAGTACGGCCTCGATAAGATCGCGGTCGTCGGTACCCCGTGCCAGATATACGCTATCCAGAAGATGAGGCTTTACGGAGTCGGCGCAAGGCATGTGCCCGACAAGATCGCCCTGACATTAGGCATCTTCTGCACTGAGAACTTCTCCTACGCAGGCCTCAGGACCATCATCGAGGACCACTGCAAGGTGCCCATCGACTCCGTTACCAAGATGGAGATCGGCGGAGGCAAGTTCAAGGTCAAGGCAGGCAAGGAAGTCGCAATACCCATCAAGGAGACCCACAAGTACGAGCAGGAAGGCTGCCACGTTTGCAGCGACCTGACCGCAGAGTTCGCCGACATCAGCACCGGCTCCATCGGCACGCCGGACGGCTGGTCGACGGTCTTCACCCGGTCCACTAAGGGTAAGGACTTACTCGCGAAGGCAATGGCAGACGGCCTGTTCGAGAAGAAGTCCATGGACGAGTTCAAGTCGCCCACGACTCCGCCCGCTCCGGGCAAGAAGCCGATAAAGACCGGCCTCGACCTGCTGGAGCAGATGGACAAGCAGAAGAAGGACAAGGCAAAGAAGACCTTCGACGAGCGCAAGGCCCTCGGCCTGTTCGTGACCCCCGAAATCGTATACTGAGAGTCAGTTGCAAGCCTTCGGGCTTGCTTTTCTATTTTTTTAGTGCTAGTTTTAATTTCATAAGATTGGAATATTTATAAAAAGATTTAAGCTTAATTATTAAATTAAATATTGTTATAGCTTAATCATGCCTTCACCCACGGCCGGAGGCAAAGCAATATATCGTGCAGTTACGGGGAGCTTTATGGTCATATGTCGATCCGGGCCTGCTTAATTCGCCTCTATCAGGCCATCGGTGGGATGTATGAAGTGTGGCGGGATGCCTGAGGTGGCCGATGAAGGCATCCTATTCTCCTTATAGACGCTTTAAAATTGAAATATTGAAATGCAGTTGTTTGTTTTTATCAAGACACTCGAAAATAGAATAAGAATGCTCTAAAAGACGTTTTCAGCCTCTAAGTGGCTCGAAGCCGGCTCTAAGTTCTCTAAGACTTATTAAAAATCGTTGGTGCCGCCTGGTGATTAAATAAAAATTCCGTGAGGCCTGGTGTAACCTTGGTGCCACTTGTAAGCATATGGTTTCAACTCCACCAAGTTTACACCAGGTTGCACCAATATTATTTTATATCACCAGGCGGCACCAACTTATTTTAAAATATTTAATAATGTCTTAGTGTAGCTTCAGGCCAGCTTCGTGTAGCTTCGTGGCTGAAAAATCTTCGAGTCGGCTTTATTATTTTAGCGTAGCTTGTAATGCGACTAATTAAGCAGTTATTCCATATCGCCCGCGGTGCGAACTTCGGTGAGCATCCCGGCCTTGTAGTCCTCGAAGGCCTGCTCCACGTCACCGACGGCTCCCCGGTAGATCAGCAAGCCGGCGTCCAGGAGCTCCTTGATCATGTGCGGGCCGATGCCGCCGGCGAGGACGATATTGACGCCCTTCTCGCCCAGCAGCGCGGCCGGAGTCTTATGCTCCCTCAGGTCGGCTCGGTCAGAGACAAAGTCTATCTTCACTATTTTGTCGCCTTCGACGTCCAGTATAGCGAAGTGCTCGCTCATCCCGAAGTGCTCGTTTATTTCGGAGGCCGTGCCATTCACTGCCACGACGGGGATTCCCAGCTTCATGTTAGCAGCACTCGCAGGACCCGTCTTTCTTGCAATCCGAGCTCTCGGTGAGGTGGCCGCCGGCGTACTGTTTTATTGCGTCCCTGGCGGTGCCGGAGGCCCCGAGGAAAACGCGGATGTTGTTACCGACGAGCGAGAGCCGCTCCTTTTCGGCTATTTTCCCCAGGATGACGGCCTGGACGCCCTTTCCGGCAAGCACGAAAGCCATTGCGCCCTTCACGCCCTTCGCCTCCTCGGGGACTGCGCTGGGCATGGCTTCGAGAGCCGTTATCTTATTGCCGTCGGATTCCGCGAGCAGGAAAAACTTGCACTTCGAATAATTGTCCGCGACCGGCGAGTTAAGCCCTTTTTCATCGTTGATAGGGATGGCGATCTTCATATGTACCATGGATAATATGGCCTGCTTCGGATAAAAGCTTTCAGCATCATAAAATATATGTGCGGGCGGAGATATTCTCGCATTGTGGCCTACGATATCGTAATCACGAAGCCCTGCACCGACGCCCCAGGGCGCTTTATAGCCGAGTCCTCGTTCGGCAGGAAGTTCAATATGGGCAGGCTGTGCGCTTTACTAAGGGCGATCGACGGGGCGAAGTGCTCCGAGAGCCTTGGCGTCGCCCGGTGCGATTTCAAGGGCTGGACGCTTATTTTATACAGGAGCGGCCGCATCGATATCCGGAAAGTCGTCGACGTGGGAGATGCCCGGGCGGCCATGGCCGAGCTGGAATCGGTGCTCGCCGGAGCCTTCGAGCCATAGTAAGCTATATGGCCGTTCAGGACAGTGAAGTAAATGATTTTCATGAGGATCAGCATCATTGGCACCGGCTATGTCGGCACGGTCACGGGCACATGCTTCGCTCATCTCGGCAATGACGTGATCTGCGTCGACGTGGACTCTAAGCGTGTCGAGTCAATGAACGCGGGCATCCCGCCCATCTACGAGGAGGGCCTGGAAGAGCTGCTCAAGGCCCATGCCGGTAAGAACCTGAAGGCGACGCTGGACTATGACGAGGCGATCGCCAATTCGGACATTTCCTTCATCTGCGTCCCGACGCCGACCGACGAGAGCGGTAAGATCGACCTGCGCTTCGTTAAGGAGGCAAGCCGGAGCATCGGGCAGCGTCTCAAGAAGAAGAATTCGTACCACGTGGTCGTCGTAAAGAGCACGGTGGTGCCCCAGACGACCCAGTCCGCCATTACGCCCATCCTGGAGGAGGCGTCGGGCAAGAAAGCCGGCATCGACTTCGGCGTGGGCATGAACCCCGAATTTTTAAGGGAAGGCAAGGCGGTCCACGATTTCATGCACCCTGACCGAATCGTCATCGGTGGCGACGACCCGAAGGCGCAGGGCATCATAAAAAGCCTCTATAAAGGCTATAAGTGCCCGATCCTGGAGGTCGACACGAAGACCGCCGAGATGATCAAGTACGTCTCCAACTCGTTCCTGGCCACGAAGATCTCGTTCTCCAACGAGGTCGGCAACATCTGTAAGCGTTTAGGGATCGATACTTACAAAGTGATGGAAGGCGTGGGCCTGGACGCCCGCATATCGCCCTACTTCCTCAGCTCGGGCCTGGGGTTCGGCGGCAGCTGCTTCCCGAAGGATGTGAAGGCGCTCATCGGCAAGGCGGCGGAAGTCGACTACGAGCCTGAGCTGTTGAAGACGGTCCTGCTTGTGAACGAACACCAGCCTCAGATGCTGCTGAGGCTGCTAAAGATCCACGTCCCCGACCTGAGGGGCAAGAGAGTCGCCGTGCTTGGCCTGGCCTTCAAGAACGATACGGACGACATCCGCGAGTCGAGGGCTATTCCCGTGATAGGCTCCCTGCTCGCCGAGGGCGCCCATGTCGTGGCCTATGACCCCATGGCAACAGGACATATGAAGCGGGTGTACCCTAACATCGAGTACGCGAAAACGGCCGACGAGGCTCTCGTGGACGCGGACGCCTGCATCGTGGCCACGGAGTGGGCCGAGTTTCGAAAGCTGAACAGCTTCGATAAGATGCGGAAGCCCGTCGTCATCGACGGCCGGAAGATGATCGACCCGAAGGGCAAGAACATCATCTACGAGGGCATTTGCTGGTAGGGCCCTCTTCTCTTTTATTATTTTTTATCGCCACAAAGCTTACACAGGGGCACTATTTTTCACCACAAAGGCCAGCAGTTCCACGTTTGTAACGATACAAATAACCGTATAGCATAACATTTTTGGTATCAGCCGCTTTTGTGTTTGCGATGCTCGACGTGTATCACCTGGCCTCTGGCATTCTCATCGGCCTGTCGCTAGCCGTGCCGCCGGGCCCTGTAAACGCGGTCATCGCAGCCGAGTCGGTCAAGGACTCCTACGTCAACGGCATCAAGGTGGGGCTGGGCGCGCTAACGGCGGACGCCACGTTCCTCGTCATCGCGCTCATCGGCGTGGCCATCTTCTTTAACAACGAGACGGTAAAGACGGTCGTATCGCTGATCGGGGGCGTCATCCTCGCCTATATGGCGCTCGGGATACTAAAAGACTTCAGGAAGCCCATACAAGAAAGCGGTAAAAAGGACATCAAGAACTACTATCTTACGGGCGTAGCCATAGGCTTCACGAACCCGGCGGCGATCCTGTGGTGGATCACTGCGGGCGCGGTCCTTATCGCCAGCACCGACATCGCCGGCATCGCGGGCTTTTTCATCGGCGTCATTCTCTGGGTCACGTCCTTCTCCGTTACGCTCCATTACGCGAAGTCCAAAGCGCAGTGGATCTACCCCGCAGTCATAATCATAAGTGGCGTAGCGCTCTTGTTCTTCGGGGCTGTTTTAATATATAACGGCCTGCAAGCCATTTTTTAAATGGCAATTAGCCTGGAGAATATACATTTTATCCGTTAGAGAAATCATTTATATCGCTTTTTCTAAACATAGCATGCGGGGCAGATCTATGGATAACCTGGAAAAAGCGAGCGTCAACGCCGGCATCATAGGCGCTATCATCATGTGCCTGGGCGTCGCGGTACTCGCTTACGGCTGGCTCGCACAGAGAGAGCAGTTCACATGGTTCTACTATCTCTACCTGGCGATAAACGTCGCCGCCATGGTGGTCGCGGGCATCCTGTCCGGCGTCTTTTCGATCGCCCACATAAAAAGGGACAGGGACCTTGTAATGCCCGGCTTTATCGCCGGCGTCATAACCGAGGCCATTCCCGTGGCCGTCGTGTTCATCATTATCGCCCTGTATAGCGGCTCTGAGACCGGGTGGGTCGTGCTCGCGCTGAAGATGCTTTTCCTGCTTATCGTCATGGTCGCCGTCTCGGCGCTCATGTCCGCCGCCTACGTGGTCATCAGGCGGATGTGGAAAAGCCCGGGAAAATAGGTTTATTTTTTAATGGCATCTGCGATGACCGAAGCAACGCTGACCTTGCTGATGGCCTTTTCCAGCGTATCGGTCGTCAGGATGTCCTTGACGCCGGCATCGTGCAGCTTCAGGTACGCATTGTTCACGAAGACGCCGTGGACGCACGCCACATATACGTCCCTGACACCCTGGGCCTTTAATAATTTTATGGCTTCGGCGATGGTGCCGCCCGTGCTGATGATGTCGTCCATCAGCACCACATCCCTGCCCTTGATATCCAGGTTCTTCGGGGCGATCTTGACCTCTTCGCCCGAAAGCCTGGTCTTCTCGAGATAATCGTAATGTAAGTTCCTGGGCTCCGCCGCGGAACGAACGAGATTCAGCGCGCCGTCATCGGGAGCGAGAATGGTCGTATCCCTAAGCTCCATGCCATCGATGTAGTTGCCCAGCTCGGGCGCGGCGTTCAGGTCGACGGCGGGGCACGGGAAATATTTCAAAACGGAACGGTCGTGAATGTTGATCGTGAAAACGCGGTCGGCCTTGATACACTTTGCCAGCGCCCTGGCAGTGATCGGCTCGCCGGGCCTGAAGCGCTTGTCCTGGCGGGCGTAGCCGAAGTACGGCATGACGGCCGTGACGCTCTTCGCCTCGTCGCAGGCGTCGATCAATTCCAGCAAAAAGATGAGGTCGGAAGCCTGGAAAGTGCTCTGGATGATGACGATATCGTTATTTTTTATGTCACCGGTGACACGGCAATATACTTCTCCGTCGGGAAAATGCTTATACTCCGTCAGGTCCACGCCGCAATCTAACAGCGATGCCACGCGGGTCGCCAGAAGCTGCGATGCCGGCCCCGCCACGATCCTCACGCCCATGATAAGACCACTGTCCTGCCTTAACCGCTTTTAGGTCGCTAAAGCATATTAAATCTATGGCCGGCATAACATTTAATGTACATACGCATCATATTTTAAGCCGCTATGAAGGTCATTTCCATCGTCGGCTACCATAAGGCGGGCAAAACGACCCTCGTGGAACGCCTCGTGGGGGAGCTCTCGAAGATGGGCCGCGTGGGCACGATCAAGCACACCCGCGAGGAGATCCTGCCGCTTTCCGGGGATACGGAGCGCCACCTGAACGCCGGCGCAGCGGTCACGATCGGGGTCACCGCGACGAGGAGCATCGAGATCGTCAGGAGCACGGACGTCGATAAGGCGCTGGACCGGCTGGCCGGCGAGGGCATGGATTTCGCCGTGGTGGAGGGGTTCAAGCAGAGCGATCTGCCCAAAATTGGCATCGGGGACGTCGAGGCTAAGAACGTGGTAGCCCGCGTGGACATCAACGCCCCAGCCGATGAACTTGTAAAGATCGTAATGGAGCAGCCCGAATACGTGACGCTGGACAGCCTTGTAGCAAAAATAAAGAGAAGCCCCAGGTACAGGGAGGCGGGCGCCATCGGCACCTTCACGGGCGTCGTCCGCGAGATGGCCGACAACGAAAGGACGGAGGCTCTGGAATTCGAGAGTTTCGACGCCGTAGCGAAAGAGCGCATAAAGGCCATAGAAGATGACCTTAAAATGCGAAAGGGCATACTCGAGGTCATCATATATCATAAGACCGGCCGCATAGAGGCCGGCGAAGACATCGTATTCATCGTTATATTATCCGGGCACAGGCAGGAACTATTCCCCGCCTTGAGCGACGCCATCGAGCGGGTCAAGGCGGAAGTGCCCATATGGAAGAAAGAAAAGACCGTATCCGGCGATTTCTGGGTACACGACGTGCACTGAGGTTATTGTTATGGGATTATTCGGGACGAATGGCGTGAGGGGCATAGCGAATGTGGAATTGACGACCGAAATGGCGATGAGCCTGGCGAAGAGCTTCGGCACTTTCAGGCAGGGCACTATCGCGGTGGGACGGGACACCAGGGAGTCAGGGGACATGCTCAAAGGGGCCGTCATCTCAGGGCTGCTTTCCACGGGCTGCAGGGTCGTCGACCTGGGCATCGCCCCCATCCCGGCCGTCCAGAATTACGTGAAGAGATGTGACATGGATGGCGGCATCATGGTCACGGCATCGCATAATCCGCCGGAGTACAACGGCATCAAGGGCATCGCCCGAGACGGCACCGAGTATTCCCACGAGGACGAGGCGGTCGTCGAGAAGCTCTATAATTCTCACGAGTTCGCCAGGGCGCCGTGGAGCCGTACAGGGGGCCTGAGCTACGCCGACCCAAAGCCGCTCTACATCGACGGCATTGTCGCCACGGTAAACGCGGAGGCGATCAGAAATAAAAAATTCAAGGTCGTCGCTGACCCGGGGTCCGGGGCGGCCAGCCTTACAACCCCGTTTTTATTGCGTAAGCTGGGCTGTAAGGTCGTCACGCTAAACGCCCAGGTAGACGGGACCTTCCCGGGCAGGAACCCGGAGCCTACGGGCAGCGAGATCAACGATCTGAAGGCAGCCGTCGTCGCGGCGGGCGCCGACCTGGGCGTAGCCCACGACTGCGACGCCGACCGGGCCGTGTTCGTGGACGAGAAGGGCCGGTTCGTCAACGAGGACGTCCTGCTCGCCATCATGACGGAGCACATCCTGAAAAAGAGCCCCGGCGCCACCATCGTCACGCCGGTAAGCTCGTCCTCGCTCATCCAGGACATCGCCGATAAGTACGATGCGAAAGTCATCTGGACCCAGGTGGGCAGTATCCACGTGGCCCGGACCATGATGGCTACGGGCGCCGTGTTCGGCGGCGAGGGCAACGGGGGCCTCATCTTCCCGAAGTTCCAGTATTGCCGGGATGGGGGAATGTCCGCCGCCTCGATGCTGGAGATGCTGGCGCATACGGGCAAGAAGCTTTCCGAGATCATCGACGCCATGCCCGCGTACCACAGCGTCAAGGACAAGATAAAGTGCCAGGATAAGGAGATGGTCATCCGCAGGATCGAGGCCCATACGAAGGGCGAGAATGTCGATAGCACTGACGGGCTAAAGATCTACCGGCCCGAGGGGTGGGTGCTCATCCGGATGTCCGGCACGGAGCCCATTGTCCGGGTGTTCGCCGAGTCGAGGTCCGCCGGCGGGGCGAAAAAGCTCGCTGACTATGGCGTGGGCCTTGTTAACCAATTTAATAATTGATTAGCCGGGCATAATATTTCATTTTCCTTTTGGATATTGCCAATGAACCGGGCTTTGTAGCTTTGTAACTTACATGTAAAAAAATTAGTGAACCATAGTGCCATCGGGCCTTCAGTAGCTTCGTGTTTGTTTAGTGTCCATTTGCCATTTTTTCCACTTTCGTACAGCCCCCCGGTTTTTCAACACGAAAACACGAATTCTTTTATATCCCACGTAAGTCTCGATAATCACTAAGGCTCATGCCTGGCGCTTAAAACACTAAACAACCTCCCGAATGGCACGAAAACACTAAAGGATTGAACCACGAGGACCGCATGCTCCTTATGCTTTATTTAATATGCTTTCTCTAGTGTTTCAAGTTAATTTAGCGAGGTTCGCGCATTCGGGAAGTTGTTTGGTGTTTTGACGCCAAAGCATCCACTTTAGTGCGGTTCGTGCCCCTTACGTGAGACTAAAAAGTCTTTCGTGCTTTAGTGTTGAAAAACCGAACAAATCAGCGAACCACACGAACAAAGGACAAACGATCACAAAACAAACACGGAACCACTGCCCCCTGTGGTGAAAATAGTGCCCTCATGCTCTTTAAAAGCTTAAAACCAGAATAAAATTTTAAGGCGAGCAAGCAGGCGCCTCTACTATAAGCACATAACTGCTGTCTGTGAAATTCCGTGCCGCCGGCCTATGGGACGAGAAACTGAACTATCCCAGCATTTTCTTTCGAAAAGCATATGAGCCGCCAACGGTTAACATAGTCTTTATAAACACTCGATAGAAGGCCCCATAATGCTCTACAGGACAATGAAGAAAGCCGGCAAAGACCTCTCAATTCTCGGGTTTGGCTGCATGCGCCTGCCGGTGCTCCCGGACGGACACGTCAACGAGCCCGAAGCGACCCGGATGATCCGCTACGCCATCGACAATGGAGTGAACTACGTGGATACCGCCTGGCCATACCACAATGGCGAGAGCGAGCCCGTCGTCGGCCGGGCGCTCAGGGACGGGTACCGGGAAAGGGTCAGCCTCGCAACCAAGCTGCCTACGTGGCTCGTCGAAAAGCGGGAGGACATGGACAAATTCCTCGACCAGCAGATGAAAAAGCTCCAGACGGATCGCATCGACTTTTACCTTATACACTCTCTCACGGGTGAAGGCTGGGAGAATATTGAATCGCTCGGCGTAAAGGATTTCCTCGACGACGCGCTGGCCGACGGGCGCATCGGCCACGCAGGGTTTTCGTTCCACGACCGGTATGCGGCGTTCAAGAAGACCGTGGACGCCTATGACTGGACGTTCTGCCAGATACAGTATAACTATATGGACGAAAAGTACCAGGCCGGCACCGCGGGGCTCCGCTATGCGGCGAAGAAGGGCCTGGGAGTCGTCATCATGGAGCCGCTGAGGGGCGGCCTGCTGGCGAAACATGTGCCCGCCGCCATCGACATCTGGGCCAAAGCCGATGAAAAGCGAAGCCCGGCGGAATGGGGACTGCGCTGGGTCTGGGACCACCCGGAGGTCTCCGTCGTCCTGAGCGGCATGAGCAGCATGGAGCAGGTAGAAGAGAACCTCGTCGTCGCAGAAAAAGGCCTTCCAGGATCTCTCACAAAAAAAGACCTGGCCATGGTCGGCAAAGTCAGGAAAATGTTCCGCTCGCGCATGGCTGTCCCCTGCACCGGGTGCGGCTACTGTACGCCCTGCCCCAACGGCGTCGACATACCGGCCTGTTTCGAGAACTACAACACTGCATGCATGTACGAGGACGTGGCTTCCTCTAAGATCCGGTACCAGTTCGTCGGCGAGGGCAAGGCCTCGAAATGCGAGGACTGCGGCCAGTGCGAGGAGCGCTGCCCCCAGGGAATACCGATACCGGAAAAGCTGAAAGAAGTCAGGGCGATATTGGAAAGCTAAGCGCGCCAAATGGGGCCGGAACCCGAGATCTTGAGCTCGAGCAGGGCGACGTCTCCCAGCATCTTTATTTCGCCGGCCGGTGCCGCCATGGCGACACCCTCGTGGACGATCTCGTTATAGTCCTTTAGCCGGAGAGAGACCTCGATGCTTGACCCTTTGAGGAGGCCGAAAGCATCCGGGTCGCTGCCAGCGTACCATTCGCAGTCGAAGGAGCCATCCCAGTCGCCGCCGGGAAAGGACCTTACTTCCCACTGCCCGATACGGGCTACCAGCCTGCCGCCAACGAAGGCCTCGCCCCGGGGGCCCGCTATAATGCCGACATCCATAGCTTTCATTCCCGATAATTAACCGGTAATAATATAATCTATATAGCCTATAAGCCTTAAATCATACGTGACAGTGAGGACTCTATATGGATCACAGGAAAACGCTCATACTCATACTCCTGATCGCCGCCCTGGCGCTCGCCGGGTGCGTCTCTTCTTCCGGCAGTAATTCGGCCACGACACAGCCGAAGGTAGTCGCGACCATCGGCGATCCGACACCTGTCCCGACGGAGCCTCCCGAGCCCACCGTGGGCCCCACCTGGACGCCCACCCCGACACCGGTACCGCCGGCGTTAACGCTGTCCGATTTCAACCTCCAGGTAAAGATAAACGGCGATGCGAAGGAGTGGACTCAGGACCCCAGCCAGGCACAGCCCGTGAACGCCCAGTATGCCGCACGGCAGGACACGGCGACCTTCACGGTCACGAACACGGGCAACGCGACATTGAAGAACCTGGTGATCGTCTATGACGTGGCCACGCCCATGACCACCATCGTCAACGGCCAGGAATTCAGCACCATGACTCACCAGAGTAAAAATGCATCCCTGGATACGCTTAACCCGGGAGACTACAGGGATGTCACCATTGAGTCGCCCATTTATGGCGCGATGCTCACGGCCAACCTCACGATAACCGCTAACTGGAACGGCGGGTCCCTGGACCTGTACATGGCCACGCTGGAGCCGAATTTTGCGAGCGGCACGTCCTACACGCCGGCGAACGACATATCCCTTAAAGAGTACGGCTCGGCCTCATAGAGACCGCTTCTCTGTTATTGATGTTTCTGTGCTGGATATGCCGGTTTACTTCCTGGCCATCGTCGAATGATCAGCCAGGTACCCGGCGGGACATCATAGAGAATATGATGCCCCCGAGCGCGATGATGGCGCCGAAGATGACCATCAGCTGGGCGGTCAGCGTGTAGTCCAGGGGCGTCTTTTGTACGTATTGCGTCAGCAGAGAGCCGATGCCGACGCCCGCCGCCAGCAGGACTGTAATGACTGCGATCTCCCAGAGCTTCGAAAGCACTTTACTCATGCCATCTTTTACTCCCATATTATTCCTCCTATATAGCCGCCGGCCTCGTGCTCTTCGCCACCAGCACGCCGGGCGCCAGCAGGAGAAGCAGGGTGCCGAAGATGATGTTGAAGATGGCCAAAAGCAGGGACACGACTCCCCGGAGCATCACGGCCCGCCAGAAGTCGTTGAAATAGCCTAAAGTTCATGCACAACCCCAACCAATAGACACTTCCATCCGCCGATTATTAAAAATAGTGGCGGGAATAAACGGCTAAATACGGGCAAGCCTTTCCTTAAACTCTTTCCGGTGGCGGCGCTCCTCGTCCAGGATATGCTGCGCAACGCCCACGACTTCCGGGTCGCCGGCCACATTGATGATGTGCTTATAAATGTCAATGGCCTCAGTCTCGAGCACGATCTGCCGCTCGAGCTGACTCTTAAGGTCCCGTCCCCCGAATTCGAGCGCACGGTGCTCCATTATCGGCTCGCCTCCCCGCTTCGTGATCAGGTCGGCCAGCCACCACATGTGGCGCATCTCGTCGACGGCGATGGCCTCAGTGACGCGGCTGGGGTCACAGTCCCACATGACAAAAGAATTACGGACATATGTAAGCGAGTTCTCTATCTCATGGACGAACGCCGCATTGAGTAACCGTATGATCTCTGTATTATCCATATTATGAATTATCGCCGGACGCGCAGATATATTTAGCTTTAGAAATCAGTATATTTAAAGTAAGTCAGGGCCAGCAGGCCAATCGAGAAGAGCATGCCGACCACCATGTAGAGCGGATTCCGGTCCCTGATGAATAAAGCGAGAGCACCGAGAAAGACCAGCGCGTTCAGGAAGCCGGCATAGTTTATTATCGAATTGCCCTTCTTGCTCCGGATCATCTCCGTCGTGATGGCCGAAGTCAGCATAATGAATAACGCCGTTAAAAATACTATTATCGATAGATCCGTCTTAATGCCCCCAATGACTCGAATCTTATTTAGCGCTTTTAGTATATAAGTGCTAGACCTGCCCCCCAAACCGCTTTTGAAGCTGGTCACCTTATCGAAAGGGTTCGTTTCCGATATCTCGGGCGGTAAGGACGTGGAACTGTTAAAAGATATGATAAGGCAGGGCAACGACCTGGCGCGCAGCTTCGGGAGCCCGGAGACGGAAAGGCTCAACGGGAACCTGGGCGAGCTCGACATCGGGACGAATGAGCTAAGCCTGCGGCCGGCCGCAGACCGGGCACAGGGCCGCGTTCTCGTCCATGAGGCCGCCGCAATAGGGACACCGGACCTTGATGACTTCCTTAATGACGACGTCGGACTTTTGTTCTTCAGCCTGCCGGAGCCCGTTCATCTTCGCCATGAGGCCGAGCATACCGTCGTTGAACATGAAGTTAAAGGGATAATAGACGCTCTCGTTGACGCCGTTCTCGCGGTACTTGATGACCAGCTTACCGCTCACGAAAAAGTTCGCCCGCCGGAACTCGATATCCACGATATCCTTCAGTGGTATGACGCGCATCAGGGCCAGCGGCATCTGGACGTGGACCCGGTCATCGTAGAGCTCAATGAACTGGGCCATGTTTTCAACCCTGTACAGAAGTTCGGGCATTTTTCCACCGCGAGCTTTATATAGCGCATATCTTGGTTTAAAGGTTCCCTTCGCCGGGAGAAAAGCCTAAAAATATGCCGTGCCCAATATCATAAATAGCAGGTAGTGTTTATGGGGAAGGTTAAGGCACTATTGTTCATCGTCGTTATCGCGCTCTCCATATGCGGATGTATTACCGGGGCGTCGCCTTCGGCGACTCCGGCCCCGACGTCGGCTCCCGCTCCGACGCCCTTGATATACATTGGCGGCGCGGTGATCGACCCGCGAGGCGCTCCCGTATACGACGCCCGGGTCGCCCTATGGCAGGGCGACCATCTCGTGGATGCGCCCGGCAGCATCCAGTACACGGACGAAAAAGGCCTGTTTAATTTCACGAACCTCACCCCCGCCCATTACCAGATCACCGCGGACATCCAGGGCCACCAGGGCACGGTTGACCGGCGCTTCAATGACTCGACGACGTCTATCGAGATAATCATACCCGATTATACGGTACCGAGCGTGACCGTTATAGCGAGCCAGATACCGGCGAACATGCCTCACTTTGAAGTCGTGCGCACCGGGCCGACGACGGTCGAGGTACGCCTGACGAGTTTCGGCGGGGCTACGGGTATCCGGGGATTCTATGTAAAGAGCCCATATATCACAACCCCTGAGCTTGTCGCGGTCGATAAGCCCCTTGGCGAAAGCTGGTCCGCCATGATTACCGACCCGAACCTGCGGGCTCCGGCTCACCTCATCGCGTCGTCCTGGGTGAACGGCAACTACGCGGAAGTCATCAATACGACCATTTAAGCCACTCTAAACTTTTCAAGAACGCTCAAAGACTTTTCAGCCACGAAGTTACGCTAAGTGGGCCTGAAGCTGCACTAAGATATTTCAATATTTTAAAAATCGTTGGTGCAGCCTGATGTAATCTTAGTGCCGCCTGGTGATTGAACAAAAATTCCGTGCAGCCTGGTGTAAACTTGGTGCCGCTTACTAGCACAAGAGTTTCACCCCACACCAGGCGGCACAAAATATAATTAAATTTCTTAGAGCAACTTTGAGCCAGCTTTGCGTCGTTTCGTGGCTGAAAAGTCTTTGAGCAACTTATTATTTTTTAGAGGGGCTTGGCAGGTATATTGAACAGGCGGCCTCCTGCACGTCCCCACCTTATTCATGCCAGAAGCCGCCTTCAGATGCTGAATAATCTTTTACTACTTACTTCGCGATGCCGCCGATGGGCGCAATAGCCGGCGCGGCGCACACGGGAGCGCTCACGCACGAAGATGCAGGCAGGCATGCGGGAATATGCACTGCCGCCGGCACCGGGACGGGCACGGCAGCACCGCCGAAGCCGGAACAGTAAACGCCCGGAGAGCCCGCATAGGAAGACCCGGCGATGGCGCAGCTCGGTATAGTGCCGCAGCCGAACGGGGCGACCCCGGTACTCAGCAGGCCGGAGCCGCAGACAGGGCCGAATCCGGCGGGCGCCGCGAGCGCCTTCGACGGGATGCCCCAGCCGCTCACGAGGCCGTTAAGCCCGAAGCCCGGGCCGTAGAAGTTCGCCATGGAGGGCGCCGATACGAGAAGTAAAAGGCCTATACTCAAAGCAGTCACTAACGCTTTTCTTGCCATTTCCATAAATCCACCCCTATTCCAGCTTCTTGTGGAACAAAATAAATAGGTTGTCATGGGGAAATACGGAATTTTCTATCGGCACTAATATATCTATTGGCTTAATATTAATATCCATTTTATAATGATAGTCTGTATTATTGCAGTTAGCCGATCTGTAAAGGCGATTTGTAATGATAAATATCTAAAATACGATGATATTATACATCATCAGGTCAGATTATTCTTTATAGGGTGTCTAAAATAATCGCTTACTAACCAAAGTTTACATATTCAAAAGCTATAATTTTACCATTATAGGTTAGTGGTTCATGGCGTTTTGTAATATATCGTATTACGTCGCTGCATTACTATATTAACCTTTAACTCGATTAAAGGTTAAAGATAAAATATTTCGCTTTGATTGTTGAGTGGTCACAATTAGTTGATTTTCACAAATAGGACGAAAGATCTCATATCCATTTATATCGCATAGCCAGAGCATGCCAATTCTATAGTAAGAACGAATGCCGCCTAATTTGTAATTATATTGAATAGCAGGCCTTTTTTAAATCACGAACTATACGTCAACGTGCCCGGCGTCCCCATTAAGTGGAACGACGATAACAAGACCAGGGACCATATCCTGAACATGACGCCCGAACAGCGGAAAGAGCTAGGCATTAACAAGTCGACGTTGTGGTATATCCCGAAGAATCTGTGCGACGGCAAGAAGGTCATGTTATATGATAAGGCGAAGGCTAAAATCGTATAATGTTAAGGATCGTGTATAATTCGTTAGCGGTTACTATATTATAAACTATTTATAATAGTATGTAGAGGTTTTATTTCATAGTAAATTAATTTAATCTCTAAGCGATAACATATCTGGCGTTTAGTGTTAATGTTGGGGCGGCATGGCGGGAAAAAGTAGATCTATGGAAAATACCGGCGGTTCTTGTCGTAGAGTAGATGCCGGAGATAAAGACCAGCTTATCACCGAGCTAAAAGATCGTATTGCTGTTCTGGAAAATGAACTCCGGTTTAAGCAGGAAGATGCCAGTTCTACTGTCGTTACCGAGCGTAAGGATGCGCTGCGTATGGCCGGGGACGAGTTTGAACTGGGGGTGCATGAGAAGCTGATCTTAGACAATATCAACGCTGCGATTGCTTTTCACGACGCCGAGAACAACTTTGTTTGGGCGAATAAGACCTACATGGATTACGTGGGCGTGCCGATGTCGGAACTAAAAGGCCGCAAGTGTTACGCCTGTTGGGGGGTGGATCGGCTCTGCCTGAACTGTCCGGTCGCCCGTGCGATTCGGACCGGGGAACCGCAAGAGGGTGAGATGACACCCGAAAACCAGCCGCACTGGCCTGTCGACCAAGGCTCCTGGCTGGTTCGCGCGGCTCCCGTAAGGGATAGTGATGGGAAAATCATCGGCGCCATCGAATTGGTCCATAATATCACCGGTCGGAAGCGGGCAGAGGATGCGCTGCTTAAGGCCTGGAACGAGCTTGAGCAACGGGTGCAGGAAAGGACTCTCAAACTTAAACGGTCTAATGACAATCTGTTTACCCAGATCGATGAGCGCAAGCGGGCCGAGGAGATGCTGCGACAGGCCCACGATAAGCTTCAGGCGACTCTCGATAGCATTACGGACGGCTTGCTTATCCTTGACCACAACTGGCGCTACACGTATTTCAGCGAGGTTGGCGCAAAGTTGATCGGTATGCGCCGTGAGGATCTTATCGGGGGGTGCGTCTGGGAGCTATTCCCATACTCCCGGGACTCATTGTTCTATAAGGAGTATCACCGGGCCGTCGAGACCGGACAGCCCACGCATTTCGAAGAGTACTACCCTGAGCCGATAAACAAGTGGCTGGAGTGCCATTGCTATCCCGGCGTAGAGGGCTTGTCCGTCTACTTCCGCGACGTCACAGAGCGTAAGCGGGCCGAGGAGGCGCTGGCCGCAGCTTACAGGCAGTTCCAGAGCATTATTGACAACACACCGGCTTTGGTCTATGCTTTCGATCTGGAGGAGCGCTTTGTGTTAGTAAATACTGCCTGCGCAGAGTTGCTTAACTCCACGCGGGAACAGATTATCGGGAAGAGACGTCACGAGTTCATGCCTAGGGAGAACGCAGACTGGCATGAGGCAAACGATCGCCAGGCGATCGAGGCGGGCAAGGCGCTGGAGTTCGAGGAGTACAGTCAGCTCAAAGGCCGCTCGATTACATGGCTTACGACAAAGTTTCCACTCCGCGACACCCAGGGGAGGATATACGCGGTAGCTGGAATTTCCACTGATATTTCGGAGCGCAAGCGGGCCGAGGAGGCGTTGCGTAATAGTGAGCGCCTGTACCGGGCCATCGGGGAGTCAATCGACTACGGTGTCTGGGTATGTGCCCCGGACGGGCGCAATATCTATGCCAGCGAGTCGTTCCTCAAGCTCGTGGGGATGACCCAGCAGCAGTGCTCGGATTTCGGCTGGGGGGGCGTGTTGCACCCGGACGATGCCGAGCGTACATTAGCCGCGTGGAAAGAGTGCGTGCGCACCGGCGGCAACTGGGATATCGAGCACCGCTACCGCGGAGCGGATAGTTTGTATCACCCCATCCTGGCGCGTGGCGTGCCGGTAAAGGACGAACAGGGGAATGTTATCTATTGGGCCGGCATCAACCTCGACATCAGCAATATTAAGCGGGCCGAGGAGGCATTACGGGAGAGCGATGAGCGGTTCCGTGCCCTCGCCGATAACATTCCCAACCTGGCCTGGATGGCGAATGCCGACGGCTGGATCTTCTGGTATAACAAGCAGTGGTACGATTACACGGGCACGACGCTGGAGGAGATGCAGGGATGGGGCTGGCAGAAGGTCCACCACCCGGACCATATCAAGTCGGTGATGGAAGAGTGGTCCGCATCTATCAAAGCGGGTGAGCTATGGGAGGATACGTTCCCTCTGCGTGGCAAAGACGGTAACTACCGCTGGTTCCTTTCCCGAGCCACACCCATAAAAGATGAACACGGTAAGATCCGGAGGTGGTTCGGCACTAATACGGATATTACCGAGCGCATGCGGGTCGAGGATGAGTTAAAAGATGCCAAGATGCAGTCTGAATTATATCTCGATTTGATGGGCCACGATATCTCTAATATGCACCAGATCATCGTTGGTCATCTGGGGTTGGCGCAGGAGGTCATCGATCTGGACGGTAAGCTGGGACGCGAGGACAAAGAGATGATAGATACCAGTCTTAGGACGTTGCAGCGGAGCATCCGGCTGATCGATAACGTTCGTAACTTGCAGAAGTTGAGGGCGGATAATGTTAAGCTTGAACGTATTGACCTGGGCGAAGTGCTCGACGAGGCGGTAAAAGGATATATAGGCCTTCCGGGACGGGATATATCTATCGACTATAATTCTGTTCACGGCTTCTTTATTACGGCTAACCAGTTGATCAAGGATGTTTTTAACAACCTGCTGGACAACGCGGTTAAGCACTGCGATGACCCGGTCAAGATCCATGTGGCCGTAAACGCTGTCGACGGTAATGGTTGTCGCCTATATGAGGTTGCGGTCGAGGATAATGGTCATGGTATCCCGGACGATAAGAAAGCCGAGATTTTTAACCGGTTGAAGCGGGGCGAGACGAAGGCGAGGGGCACTGGCCTGGGCCTGTACATCGTTAAAACGCTGGTGGAGGGCTTCGGTGGCTCGGTAAAGGTGGAGGATCGGGTTCCCGGAGATCATACGAAGGGTGCGAGGTTCGTTCTCCTTATACCCGCAGACGGGGGGGGGGCGAAAAATTAGATGATTAATGATGTGAGCGTGGCGATCGTTGATGACGAGCGGGACCTGGTGCGGACCTACGAGTTGTTGTTCAAGCGTCGTGGCATCCGGCTGGCTTTCGTGGCTTACGACGGCCACAGTGCCATCGAAAGGTTCAATAATACCGTTGATAAGCCGGGCGTGGTCATCATCGATTACCGGCTGCCGGACATGGACGGCCTCGACTTGATGAAGGAGGTCTTAGCGCTGCGGTCGGGCACGAAGATCGTTTTCATCAGCGGCGACGACACCGTCCGACAAGACGCCATGGATGCCGGCGCGACGGTCTTCTTGAAAAAGCCAGCCGATATCAAAATGATCACTGAGACCATCAATGCCCTGATAAACAGCTAATGCTATCTTCATAGTTGCAATGTGCCTCGGCAAATACATAAATCGGAGATTTTAATGAACGGTAAGCCCTCCATCGCTATAGTGGATGACGAATTGGATATATGTGCGTTACTGACAAATGTCTTCCAAACAATGGGCGCATCCGTATGTTTCATCGCCCCCGATGGTCCTGAAGCCATCGAGAAGTTTAAAAATGCTGACCCTAGGCCCGGGGTCGAGATCATCGATTACCGGTTGCCTTCGATGAGCGGCCTCGATGTCATGAAGAGAATATTGGCTATCGAGCCCCGCACACGGATCGTCTTCATCAGCGGCGACGAGAGTAGCAGACAGGAGTCCTTGGATGCTGGCGCCACGGTCTTCATGAAGAAGCCCGCAAGTATTAAGACAATAACAGATACCGTGACTAGGCTTATCGACCTATGATATGGCTGACACCAGGTTCGTGGTCATGCTGCCGGCGGTGGAGAAATGACGAACCTTATCATATGTTTATTTCATAAGGCCGCAGAGCAGCGATTTGCTAAATACGACGAGTGCAGTATAATTCGTGAAAAGACTTAAAGGTTAGTAATTTGCCCAAATTGGCAATAATATTTATATTGCTTGCTGCATAAGCATCGATTGTAAGTGTCGGAATCTAGCCTTTTTCTCATATACACTTAATGAATTATGATAATTATTTTTATAGTTAAGGCGCTCATAAGAACATGAATCTTTAGGAGCGATGGAAAAGGTCAACCGAGTGTTCATCGGGCCGCAAAAAAGATTTTACGGCCTCTACCGTCGCCGATTTGATGTTATGTTATTAAAGATATAATCAACATTTAAATCATATAAAGGAGGAAGGCAGTTTGTGATATGTTGTAAAATTATTCTTAATAACATTCCACTCCATAGGAAAATTAATGGTCATTGAGTATTAGTATAAACATTACCTCCGATGGGTATTAAAATAAGCATTAATTTGGATTTATTTAGAAAAGCATTACCAGAAATACGGAATTACTCTGCTATAGTCTATTAAAATAGGGGACTGTTAAAAAACTCCGAGCGCTAAAGTAAAAAAAGTTTATCGAGTCTATTCAATCCTGGGGGTTCCGCAGCCCGGGCAAATGACCACGCCGGGCTTAATGATCGACGAGCAATAAGGGCACTGCACAGCGTCGGCCGTCTTATCGGCCAACGCCAGAAAATCGATGGCATCTTTCATATGATACACGTTCGCCATCCGGTCGATCATGGTCGCCACCAGCGCCTCGATAGGCTCGCCCATTAAAAAGTTGAAGGGCATGTACATTTTTTGAAGGGTATCGTTCTCTTTGAAGATTATGACCAGCTTCCCGGATAGGAAGAACCATGCCCGGCGAAACTCCAGGTCGACGATATCCGTGAGCGTTATCCTGAACTTCGGCGCAAGCGGTAGCTGTACACGCAGCTCGTCCTCGTAAAGCTCTATGGAATGCGCTACCATATCCACCTTTGCTAATAGTTCCGCCATCTCAAACCACGATAGACTATCCGCCATATGCCATGATTAAAATAACAAATGATTATAACGCTTAAGCAGGCACTCTAAAAAAGAATCGTTGGTGCCATCCGGATATTTTATACCGGAACACTGACAATTTGGGCGTCAGCGTCGGCCTGCCATAAATGCCGGCTGATGCCAATACTTATTATCCCGATGCCCCAATATTCCATTCATGTTCTGCGAGGTCGGCGGGGTCAGCATCTACTATGAAGCCCGCGGCGAGGGCTTTCCCGTATTGATGCTCCACGGCTACGGCATCGATCATAACGTAATGATCGGCTGCATGGAGCCTGTATTCGAAGGCCGCCCTGGCTACCGGCGCATCTACATCGACCTGCCAGGCATGGGGCAGTCAAAGGCGCCCGACTGGCTGGGCAACTCTGACCAGGTGCTTGACCTGGTCATGAAGTTCAGTGAAAAAGCCATCAAGGGCAGCTTTTTACTGGCCGGAGAATCCTATGGCGGGTACATCGCCCGGGGGATGGTGAACCGGATGCCTTCAAGCATCGCAGGCCTGTTGCTGATCTGCCCGGTCATGGTCGGCGAGCGCGAGAAGCGCCAGCTTCCTCCCAGGACGGTATTTGTCCGGGACGATAAATTACTGGCGGCTATCGACCCCGAAGACCGGAAATTTTTCGAGCGGATGCTGCTGCTGCAGGATAGGCGGCGGTGGGAGCGGTTCCAGCAGGATATCCTCCCCGGCCGCCACAACGAGGATAAGGTTTTCCTTGAGCGCCTGAAAAAGCACGGGTACGAGTGCTCCTTCGACGTCGATAAGCTCCCGCAGCCGTTCGATAGGCCGTCCCTGATACTCGCCGGCCGCCAGGACGCGTCCGTCGGCTACAGGGACGCCCTGCAGCTCATCGACATTTATTCCAGAAGCACGTTCGCCGTCCTCGACCGGGCCGGGCACGGGCTCGAGGTCGAGCAGGAGGGCCTGTTCAACGCCCTGGCTGGCGAGTGGCTGGACCGGGTCGAAGAATATTTCCAAAATTCACCCTAGGCCGCTATTTTTATATGGCTCCTGTCTGCCGATATCAAAAGGTATTTATATAAGCGATAAGTCTAGATATCAACAGGGCTTAATTTAAAAAACGAAACAAGGGGGCATAATGATCTATGACTGGCATACCTATCACGGTAGTCCTTAAAGAACTAAGCGAGCACGACCAGAACGGCGAGCGCCATAAATTTTATCCGCCTGTGAAGGGCGAAGAACAGCGGCAGGCAGAAGATGAAGTGGCCATGATCAAGGCGATGGAGAACGATTTCCGGGATGAGGCCGAGAAACTCCTGGACATTTTCAACCTATCCTATCTACGGCCAAAGATAAAAGCGCCGAAGCATGGAAACGTCGAGTAAAAAAAGTTAAAATTTTTTTAACGTCTAGTTTTAATAGCCGCTCAATCCGGTAGCTTTCCCCACGTTCCCGATATACGGGCTCTTATAGGGCAGGTTACCGTATGCAGAGTTGGTCAGGGGCATCTGGTACGCGGCGTTCGCGCCAATGCCCGGGACGCCAAAGCCTCCGTTGCCAGGGCTCTTATAGGGCACGTTACCGTATGCAGAGTTGGTCAGGGGCATCTGGTACGCGGCGTTCGCGCCGGCGTTTGCGCCAAAGCCCGGGACGCCATAGCCTCCGATGCCGGGATATCCGGTGCTATATCCCGGTGCACTGCATAAGCCTGCCCCGGGTATTCCGCATCCTCCGGCGTATGGTACGCCACCGCATCCTCCGGCGTATGGTACACCGCATCCTGCGACGGGGAAGCCGCCGCATGCGCCGATGCCCGGGAATCCGAAGCCGCCCCAGGGCCCGAAGCCGCCCCAGGGCCCGAAGCCGCCGGCCATCCATGGCAGCCACGCGAACGCCGGTGCCGCAACCACCGATACGGAGAGCAGCACTAATGCTGCCGCTAAAAATATACTGACTACTTTCATCATCCATCTCCCGTTTAAGCCTATACGCAGGGAGACGAAAAGTATTGCCTGCATTAAGGGCGGAATCTCAGTTTTTCAGAACGCTTAAAGTTCGTTTCCCGGCGCATGCTCCGGTTGGAGAACCCGGCGAGAAAGAATATATAGCGTAGGCGGCATTTGTCTAACAACGGTACAGTGACAATTATGGAAGGAAAACAATTCATCGGGGCCGTTTTACTGGTCCTGTCGATAGCGCTGATAGCGGGATGTACCTCACAATCGGAGCAGACCGTCGCAAAGAACGATACCGTTTCCGTGGACTATATCGGCTGGCTCGATAACGGCACAGTCTTCGACACCTCGAACGCGACCCTCGCGAAAGAGGCGGGTATCTACGACGAGAACATAACTTACGAGCCGATCACCTTCGTCGTGGGCTCGGGCGAGGTCATAACGGGCTTCGACAACGGGGTCGTGGGCCTCAAGGTCAACGAGTCCCGGAACATCACGCTCACTCCGGACGAGGCGTACGGGGATTACGACGCATCTCTCATCCAGCCGGTGAACACGTCAGACCTCCTGGAGAACAACATCACGCCGTATGTCAACGAAACGCTCTATTACGGCACGAATCCCGTGACTATCTACAGCATACCGAATAACACGACGGTGATGATCGACTTCAACCACCCGCTCGCCGGGAAGACGCTGCACTTCAAGCTCACGGTGCTGTCCATAACACCGCCCAGCGCCAGTTGAGCTTTTTCTTTTTTAATGTTTCTTCTGTGTTGAATAATAGCTGTTATCTTTCGGGATGACCCGTTTTAAGCCCGCGAAGCTTGCTAAGTCCGCTTCGCGAACTTATATGCTCTCACGGGCTTAGACAACAAAAATAAGAAGGTTATTCAGCACAGTTATTCAGCACAGCAAATTTTTTACGTACATTAAAATATTCAAGGAATATTGAGCGGGAGTTCCCTAAAAGCATCACTTCATTTTTTATCGTTCGGCGTCCATTGATGTTCGGGGATGCAAATGGTATACTTCAGGCATATCGGCATAGCTGCCGTGATACTGGGCCTGCTTATTTTCTCGCCCCTGGCAACCGCCCGGGAGCCCAACGAGCCGGCTTACCGGGTGATCAAAGACGACGGGAATATGCAGGTGAGGGAATACGAGCCCTATATCATGGCACAGGCGGAGGCTGGCGGCGACTTTAACGGCGCCCTGTACTCCGGCTTCATGAGGCTGTTCAACTATATCTCGGGCAAGAACACGGGCCGGTCGAAAATACGCATGACGGTGCCGGTGACCGAGGAGCAGGCCGCGACATCGGAAAAGATACCGATGACCGCGCCCGTGACATCGGAGAGGTCGGGGAATAATTATGTCGTATCTTTTATCATGCCGGCGAACTATACACTGGAAACACTTCCCGTGCCCGACGATAAAAGCATAACGTTCCGGCAGGTGCCGGCCCACAGGGCGGCATCGATACGGTTCTCCGGAAGGATGAATGCAGAGCTGGCCGATAAGAAGACTCGGGAACTGAACGAGTGGATGGCAAAAAGCGGCCTAAAGCCTGCCGGGGATTATCTCCTGGCCCAGTATAATCCGCCCTGGATACCCGGTTTCATGCGCCGGAACGAGGTCATCGTGAGCATAGAAAACGCTCCATAGCCTTTTAAATACGGCTATCGTTCTTTCGTTCGATAAGGCGAGGAATTAACGATGGCTTCGAAAAAGCTAATGGACATGATGAACCGGGCCATCGCCCGGGAGCTGCAAGTTTCCATCCAGTACATGTGGCAGCACGCCCAGTGGATGGGCATACACGGCTATGCGGCCCACGACGAGCTCAAGAAGATCGGCATAGCCGAGATGAAACACGCCGAAAAGATCGCCGAAAGACTGTTCTATCTGGGCGGCATCCCCACGACAAGGCCCGACGTCATCAGCGTCGGCACGACCCTGAAAGAGATGCTCGATGGCGACATTAAATCGGAGGACGAGGCCATTAAGATGTACAAGGAGATCATCCCAATGGCCGAAAAGGAGGGGGACCTGACGACGGCCCACATCTTCATCGAAATCCTGATGCAGGAAGAGGAGCACCAGCGCACATTCACGGGACTTAATAAAAAATCCTGAGAGCGCCTGATCTATTTTTCAATTAACCGGGCGAACGGCGAAAAATATGACAAATCACGCCGCTCGATGCTATAATAGGCAATCAGACTTTTTTATTCTCGCCGTTTCATTGAACAGGGGTGAAAAAAACGAATCTCAACGCAAAGTTACTTGCAGTTGCTCTCGTGCTACTGATGCTTGTGCCGGCGTTTAGCATGATCGCGAGCGCCCGGGGCTTCGGCATGGGCCACGGCATGGGTATGGGCCACGGCTGGGGCGGCTGGGGCGGCCACGGCTGGGGCGGCTGGGGCGGCCACGGCTGGGGCGGCTGGGGCGGCTGGCGCGGTCACGGCTGGGGCGGCTGGGGCGGCTGGGGCGGCTGGGGCGGCTGGGGCGGCAACTGGTGGCCCTGGTGGAACCAGTGCGGCTGGTGGAACAACTGGTGCAGCAATTGGTGGGGCAGCAGTGGATGGTGGTAAGCCCTTATATTCCGGGCACACCATCAATATTTTTTAATAATACGTTCTGCCGATAAAAGAAAAAGTTGGCCTTATTAAGCGATTGTTTTCTGCCCAATCATATCCCAGGTCCCGTCCATGATGGCTGAGACGACCTGGCCATTGGATATCTTAATAACAGCCTGGTGGGAGGTGAGGACTGCGGCGAGTATCATGCCGGTCCTGTTACCATAGCCCGCGTAGCGGGAGGTGAACTCGACCCTGGCGATGCCATTGCTCTCGTCTATCGTACCTGTAACAGTGTCGGCTATGCCATCGAACTGGAACGTGGCGTCGTCCATCACGAACTGCTTCGCGAGCGTGAGGTCGTCATTTTGCATCACCTTCGGATCGCCGGGATGGACCGGGTTACCGGGAGCCGGAGGTACGGTGATCGGCGATTCAGGGGCGGGCGATGTCATGACCATTGCCGCGGTCAGGCCCGCGGCCGCGAGCACGAGAACTCCTAGAACGATTAGCGTTTTATCCATTTTTCTCACCAGTCTGTAGTACAGGATAATCGGTAATAAGGCTTCTCTAAGCTACGATTTCATCCGTACATAATGACGTCAGATTAACTTTGTAAGGCATGAACAGTTAAAATCTTTGTAGTAAAAAAGGAGATATTAGAATGGCTTGCCCTGTTGTGCCCGAATTACCGGTCCGGAAAGTAAGGGCTCACGTCCCGCGGGCAAAATATGCCTGTTTTGCATTTTTAATCTCGCCCTGCTCTATCACAGGTTCTCTTGAGGCAAGCTTATATTTAAGAAACGTTTAATAATATATCAGGGAATCTATTGGGGGACGCTAATCATGGGGGCAAGTATCAGGATACTTTAGATTTTATTTACAATAACTATCCTGATCGATGATCCTTTTTATCGTTACTCGATCACCCGGGGGACAATTCGTGAGTGATAGTAGAAAGGTGGCGGTCTTCTGAGTACCGTTACTCCATACAGAGGGGCAGATGGCGGACGAAGAGGTTGCCGGTAAGATAGCCGTAGGCGAGATCACGGGCTTTTGTAAGAAATGGAATCCATTTCTTAAAAAGACGAAAGTGCTCGTGAAGATCCAGGGCGAGGTCATACCCGTCTTCATCGATGATGGCCAGGCCGACTACTTCCGGAAAAAGTTTGCGGACCGTAGCCCCGTAGCGGCCGGCTTTTATGGCGGCGAATGGCACCTGGGCAGCCCGCCGCCGATCAACGGCGAAGCCGGCCTGCTCGGCAGAGAAATGGAGGGATTTGACCTGGCGGAGATGGTCGGCAGGCCTGCGGCCAGCCAGGAATGGGAACTGCTTAAGCTCGGGCCGTGGTGGAGCGCGGGCCTGAAAGGCCTGCCCGAAGACGTCGAGCAGTATCACGACTACATCCGGCAGGTCGAGTCGAACATTAAGGATAACGGCGGCGAGATCCTCGATAACCTGGGCCTCTCTCACCTGGTGGTGGGCGCTGAAAAGAATAAGGCGGCCACAAAGAAGAAGAGCCATAACTGGGCATCCCATCTGGACAATAAGCTTGACACGATCATCTCACAGAATAACAAGATCCTGGCAAACCAGGACGAGCTATTGCACCTGGTGGGGAAAAATGCCGCCTATGGCAGGACAACCGGCCGGACGAAACGTAAATTTAACTGAAAGCCGGATAAGGCCCGCCATGGGTCATATATGTATTAAAAAGCCGGAACTAACTCATTTTTTTAAAATCTTAGGCGTATTTATGTTTTTATTGGCACCGACAAAGCTTATTATTCAGCCGCTTATAGTACTATAATATTTTACTTTGAGAGAACGATATGATGTTCAACCTCTTCAAGAAGGCCGAGGGGAAAGGCGGTGTCACTCCTCCAGGGGAGGAAACGTCACCCGTAGTACGGGAAAAGTCGAAGAAGCCGGGGCAGAGCCCCGTGTTCAGGGCGAGGGTGCTCAAGGCAAAGCTCGAGGTCATCGAGGCCATCAAGTACGCAGATAAGCAGCGGGCACTGGATTCGCTGACGGTGCTATCGACGCTGGCGGCCGAAACGATCTACGAGCACGACCTCCACGCCATGTTCATCATCAACAACACCATCGACGAGATCAACCAGCACATCGACGCCAAGCTCAAGGTAACTGGCGAGCCGAACGATCTCATCGAGGATATCGACGAGACGCGGATGTACCTGATGATCCGCCTGGCCATGCTTCCCGTGATATCCATGATGAGCGCCCTGCAGCATTTTTCTGATACGGGCATGGACAAGGTGAACGGCGATATCGACACGCGCATCGGCCAGATCCGGGCATTCGTCATGGAACATGAGCGTAATCCGAAGTAATGCATTATTTATTCTTATTGAGCTGCCGCTTCGCATAAACGACTGTACATCTTAGCCCAATTATCATAGAGCCAGTCGATGGTCTTCATTACTAGATTACTGGGATATGTGGCAATAAAAAGATTGCTAAAAGTTTACTTTTAAAGCGATTTAGGCTATTTTACAAACGCAAGCATATATATAATTATATGTAAATAAAACACTTTCAGGCATGACCACCGTAGACGATCTACTTAAGCTCATCGGCATGGCCACGGTCGTTGTCGTCGTATCCGTAGCCGTCGCTCTGATCTTTTTTTATGCCTACAGTGCTATCACCGGGATCGCCCATAGCATGGGCCAGGACAGCCAGGCGCGCGACCAGGCTGTCAGCGCCCAGAGCGAGTATAACTACGATCTCGAGCTGGTAAAGGAGCAGACCCAGCGCCTCGACATGTACTACGCCGCGAAGACGAGCACTGAGATGACCCGGGCCGAATTCCAGTCATGGCTCGGGATGATAGACGGCCTCACGACCGAGTTTATCAAGCGTGAGAACGCGTCCATTGAATCCGGCCGGGCCTACCTGACATATCTGTCACCGGGCAGCGACGAGTATAACCGGGTCGTCAATAATACGGCCACGTCCGGTGAGGACATCAAGAAGGTCAAATACACGTATAACGGGAACGTCTACATCTATAACCAGAAATACGGCAGCGAGTATGGCGAGATACCATATATGGACTAGTGGCCGTTATCCTTGAACAGCCGCGCGAAACCCCCGGATAGGCCCGCAGCGGGATGACTTCGAAGTCGATGTAATCTTCCGGGGCCGGCGGCATCCATCATCACACAGCCTGGCGTCTGGCCCCCGACAATTTCGGCATATGGAACGCGATGCTCGTTAAAAAGCAATGGATTATACAATATACCATTATTATAATAATATTAAATTAGACTATTCTGGAATTATTATCGCATACTTTATTAGGATTCAAACCATAACTGAATAACATATTAAGAAGGGGGACATAGATGAACGGAATTCCAATAGATGAGCTTATAAGCTGGAATGAAAGACTCCGCAGAATCGAACAGATGGCCGTGGATCCAACTCCCGAGGTCGACGAAGCGGCTATGATGCCGCCGAATTCGGGCTTCGAAGAGCTCATATTGATCAAAAGCATGGAACAGGACTTCACTCTTCAGGCCGAGGAACTTCTGGAAACGCTGCACCTGGCGCATTTGCGAGTACCGGCTAATAAATAGGCCGCTCATCTCAATTAAAAGATCGAGATCCCGTTCGCATTTTGGCGGGCTTCTCACATTTTTTTAGACTGATTTTTTATAAATTAGGCATGTATTTATACTATGCGTGTTTTATTGGGGTTGCAGGGAATAATGCCCTGACTGAGAAATTATCATGAGAGACAGTGGATTCAGGGGCCGAAGAAGCTTCGGAGGCCCGAGAGAGATGCACAAGGCTATTTGTGCCGATTGTAAAAAAGAATGTGAAGTGCCGTTCAAGCCCAGCGAAGACCGGCCCGTATATTGCCAGGATTGCTTCCCCAAGCACAGGAAGCCCCGTTACTAAAATTGATAAGCCTCATCCAGTGATCTTATCATTTTTTAATTTTTTATAATTTATAAAAAAATAATTACTTTATATAGTATGATAGCATTCTATTCATGAAGGTGTAAGACTGTATAAACCGCATAACAAGGGTGGCAGAAAGCCGGCGAGCGCCGCCGGTGCCGAAGTCACCAGGGTAAGGACCCCAAGAAAAGCCGATAGAGAAATATTAGGTACCGTGACAAAGCTGCTCGGCGCCTCTCACCTGACCGTCCTGTGCCTGGATAACGTGACACGCATGTGCCGCATCCGGGGAAAGATGAAGAAGAGGACGTGGATCCGTGAAGGCGACGTGGTCATCGTCGTGCCCTGGGAGATCCAGGACGAGAAGGGCGACGTTACGTGGAGATACACGGGGCCGCAGGTAAGCTGGCTGGAGCGTAAGGGCTTCCTGAACAGCATGCCCGAAACATCATAAGTCCGTCCGATAATTCTGAAGGATTCAATGAAATATATTTCCCTGGCATACCATAACAATGAGATGATCGTAGTCAACGGCATGGACGTCTTCACGGCCCATTTTTGCTATTCCAAAAAACAGAGGCAGGGCGCGGTCGACATTATTGTGCCCGCGGCCGTAGCGGACAATACAAACGAAACGCCCGTGATTTTTCTAGAAGAGACCGAAGCCGTGGACGAAGACGACATTTAGCCGGCCGGACATTTATTAAACAGACATTTTGAGAAAGGGCCTGATACCGGGAATGTCGCGGCCCCTGAGAATCTTAAGGGACCGGTATCTCGGCAAAATTCACTAACGCGATCTTATCTGCGTCTTCCGCCACGCTTATTCTTTTTGGCGGTGCTGTTATGCTCGCAGCGCTCGCACTTGCCTGCCGCGATGCTCGTGCCGATCATTGCCGGCGGAACCATAGGGCATTGTCCTTGATATGTACATGTCAATTATATCACTCCAACTCATACATATTCTTCGAGTATATAAGAGCATCTGAATCAAGAGTGGGTTTGCGCTGCCGACGCTTGCCATATAAAAAATATATGGATTATTTGGCATGATTAATTGATAGCTACTTAAATAATTACTATTAAATATATAATAGTAAGGCGATATATATTTCTTATACCCGTATTATCGCAGGAAAAAATTTATTGATGATAGTTATGTTGATGCTGCTCTTATCAACGAGCGGCTGCTATGGGTGCACCTTCGTGACGAGGCCGGCCACTTCTACTCAGGCGGCAGATGCGTCTCCATCTGTCCTGGCAGAGCCTGATGGCCAGGCCAGGCTTCCCGGACAAACGTCTCCCGACTTTTACAAAAGGACGTTGCCCGGCGTCAGTCGCCAGTATAAGCCTCACTTTGACATGGACAGGATGCCATGGATGTTATACCAGCCGATCACGGCCAGCAGGATGATCGACTTTTCGTCTATCTCGCGCAGTACCTCGACATCGGCCGCGATCCGGACGGTGCCACCCTTTTTTGGCCTGGGCACGGTGAAACAAAGCAGCTCGCTGCCCTTATCCGTCGTAAAGAACCACTTTGACTCAGGGATGCCCTCGAACCTCCACTTGAGCCGGTAGCCGTCACTGAACGTCAGGGTGCCCCTGTCGCCGCCATAGAACTTGAATGTGGCGATCTCAAATCCCGTATCCGCTTCGGAGATGACGGTCTGGCGGAAGAAGAATCCCCTGCGCCTGAACGATATTCGCCTCTCGCCGGCCATGCCTTCCGCTTCAGGATCGCCGGGGCTTTTCCATTCGAGTGCCGCCAGCGTATTATCGCCTTCCCGCAGCTCGTAGCAATGTCTGCCCGGCCGCAGGCTGACCCAGTGTAAAATGGAACCTATGCTTAAGGGCATAATATCCCGCCAAATAGTAATGTCGGGTTATGGCTAAATCCTTTGCCAGTAAGGCGAGGATTATGATGACCAGGACCAGGGCGTCAGGTCACTTTTCGATAACTCTTTAGCCATATGGATACTTTCAGGGTCATTCGCATACGGCCCGTAGTTATCGATGCGACGATACCTGGAATTTTCATATAATGCGATGGCTTCCGGCTGGCCGATGCCCTTTTCCAGGATCGCATTTTCGATAGTGCTTGAAAAATTAATTATCGTAGCCGTCCAGCCTATCATACTGGCTTGCCATTGACCGTGATAGCGATCCGGTTCTGCGTCGCCTCTTCTTTCCGGGTCCGGATATTCTCCAGAAAGTCGAGGGGTATTGGCTCTATATTATCACCTTTTGTGAACAAGGCATCAATCCGCCCGGGGAAGATGTCTGCGCCAATCTCTTTAACATGGATATCGTATGTGGCGCTGCCATAAGTATACCCCTTAATAAAATATTCCCTGGTGTCGGACGAGAACTTGCCGTCATCGTCGCTCAGCAGCATCGACTTTCTGACGTCGCCCAGTATGTAGGGGAAATGCAGGCGGTAAGTAATCTCGCCTTTTGAGAAAAATATTGTATCAAACTTTAAGGGCACGTTACATTATTTATTTTATAAATATAATAACTTTATCCAATGCGGGCCATACGCCGATTAAACATAGTTTTAGCCGAGCTTGAATAAGATGCAGAGCAAGTGCAGATATTTTTTTAGAATATGCTGACGGTCACGATTCAGCCGACCGTTTTCATAAACATAATGGCGAGGATCACTTCGGACGGGACGAAGGTGGGATAGACTAGGATGAAGGTCTTCATGTGTGGGTGCCTGAGGTTTAATAAACTATTATTTAAGAATATCCAGAATTGGGACTAAAGTAATATTAGATAGCCTTCGGGTGAAACGAGATGTACAGAGAAAAATCATAATCCGGAAATAAATGCCATATTGAATAAGTCAAATTTTGTTAATTAGTAAACGATTTCTAAGCTAGTTAATTTTCATTAAAGTGAAGAAGATAATCGGAAACTGTCAATAAATTTTGGCTATTATGCAAACGATAAAAATAAGACTGCTCGCTAAACTATGACCTATCAATATTCAACGCAGCAAATATTTCTCGAAAAAAACTATTTCAATGCGAATTAATAAATGCCGGCTTCATTTTACTTATATCCTAATATCAGCTGTATATTAAACATAAGAACCTGACCTTAACATTTATATACCTCAACCACCCTATTGAACCAACATTCTCTACAAAATAGAGGAGAATTTGAAATGGCAGATGTAGTAGAAGTCTTGGTGCCAGGAGGCAGGGCGAATCCGGGTCCCCCGCTGGGTCCCTCGCTTGGTCCTTTAGGCATCAACATAAAGAAAGTGGTCGACGAGATCAACAAGAAGACCGCGGAGTATAACGGCATGACCGTCCCGGTCAAGATCAAGGTCGACGCCAGCAAGAACTTTACAGTTGAAGTTGGCACACCACCGACATCTGCGTTACTTCTTGCCGAAGCCAAGATCGAGAAGGGCTCCGGTACACCCAACACCGTCCAGGTAGGTAACGTCACCATGGACCAGGTACTGGCCGTCGTCGCGAAGAAGAAGGGAGCATTCCTTTCTTACACCAAGAAGAACGCGGCGAAGGAAGTCATCGGTACCTGCGTGTCGCTGGGCATTACCATCGAGGGCAAGAAGGCCAAGGACATATACGCAGACATCAATGCGGGACAGTACGACGACAAATTAGCAGGATCACTCTGATTTTGTTATTCTGTCGTAGTAGACCGTAATTGGTCGGAACGACCAGTGGTCGCAGACTACGGAGGAATAAACTAATGGCAAGAAAAGAAACGGTCGAAGCGGTCAAGAAGGCCTTGGCCGATAAGCCCAAGCGGAATTTCACCGAAAGCGTTGACCTTGCCATAAACCTGAAGAACATAGATTTGAGCCAGCCCAAGAACCGTGTGGATGAAGAAATAATTCTCCCCTCGGGCCGGGGCAAGCCCGTCAAAGTTTGCGTCTTCGCAAAGGGCGACGTGGCCATCAATGCTGAAAAGGCTGGCGCCGACTATGTCTTCCCCCCTGAAGAAATTGATAAACTGGGCGGGGACAAGGTTCGGGCTAAAAAGCTCGCGAAAGAGGTCAACTTCTTTATAGCTGAGACCGCCTACATGCCCGCCATCGGTAAGAAGCTCGGCCAGGTGCTGGGCCCGCGCGGCAAGATGCCGACGCCGTTACCGCCCCAGGCGGACGTCACCAACATGGTGACCAGGCTCAAGAAGGCTATAAAAGTGCGCTCGAAAGACAGGATGACGTTCCACACGATCATCGGCAACGAGACGATGCAGCCGGAACAGATCGCCGATAACATCGACGCTATCTTAAACCGCATCGAGGGCAAGCTCGAGAAAGGCAAGATGAACATCGGCTCCGTCTACGTGAAGACGACGATGGGGCCCGCCGTGAAGGTGATGTAAGGATGGAAGCTACCGAGATTCACCACAGCGTCCACATTCCCCAGTGGAAGATGGATGAGATCAAGGAGATCGTCGATAACGTCCACTCGCACAAGGTCACGGGCATCGTCGACGTCCGGGGAGTCCCGGCCGACGCCTTACAGAAGATGAGGCAGAAGCTCCGGGGCACCGTGACGATGAAGATGATCCGGAACACGCTGACCACCATCGCGTTCGATTCGCTGCCCAAGGACGAGAAAGCCCGGGAACTGGCGAAGTACGTCGACGGCCAGATCGTGCTCGTCTACACGAACTCAAACCCCTTCAAGCTCTACAAGCTGCTCGAGGCCACGAAGTCAAAGGCACCGGCGAAGTCCGGCGACACGGCACCGGCCGATGTCTCGGTCACGAAGGGCCCGACCTCGTTCAAGCCCGGCCCCATCGTGGGAGAAATGCAGCAGGCCGGCATCCCGGCGGGCATCGAGGGCGGCAAGGTCGTCATCAAGAACGACAAGGTCGTCGTGAAGAAGGGCGAAAAGTTCACCGCCAAGCAGGCGGAGATCCTCGGCAGGCTCGAGATCTTCCCCATGGAGATCGGCCTGAATTTAAAGGCAGTCATCGAGGGCCACACCATTTATATGCCGTCGGACCTCTCGATGGACGAGAACGAGCTGAGGAACATGTTCGCAAAGGCCGCGGGCCAGGCCCTGAGCCTGAGCTTAGAGGCCGGCATCGCCAACAAGGAGACCATCGAGCCGCTCATCCAGAAGGCGGTCCGGGAATCCAAGGCGCTCGCCGTCAACGCGCCCATCTTCGAGAAGGACGCCATGGACATGATACTCTCTAAGGCGGAGGCCGAGATGCTCTCCGTCGCAAAGGAAGCGAAGGCGAAGAACGCCAACGCGTTAGACGAAGAATTAAAGTCAAAAGTATGATATTTGAGGTGTATTAAAATGGAATACGTATACGCAGCTTTACTGTTACACAAGGCTGGCAAGCCTGTGGATGAGACCGGCGTCACTACCGTCCTGAAGGCGGCTGGTGTCGAAGTGAACGAGGCCCGTGTCAAGGCGCTGGTAGCGGCGCTCGAGGGCGTCAACATCGACGAGGCCATCTCCAAGGCGGCCTTCGCGGCGGCTCCGGCCGCGGCAGCGGCGGCCCCGGCGGCAGGCGCCCCGGCAGCTGAGGCTCCCAAGGAAGAGAAGAAGAAGGAAGAGGAAGAGGCCACCGGCATGGAAGGTCTCTCCGCCCTGTTCGGTTAAGCATACCGGACACCTTTTTCTTTTTTCATTTTTTTAGTTTTTGGATATATACCAGCATATTTGGCTTTTTCAACGGTAAGAATAAACGTTAGCTGCTATCCTTCAATGGAAAGTATATCAGCAGTAAGCGAATATACTAGTACGTTCACTATTTGGAGACATTATGATCCTGATCCTAGGCTGCGGCCCGATGGGTACCGCTATCCATGAAGCGCTTAAAGACCGTGAAGTGTCGTGGGCGTGCGATAAAGGGCACCCGTCCCCGGCCTCCGGATGTGCCGGCTACGACGTCAAGAACAACGCCGATGTGGCGCGCGTCGTCAGGCAATTCAAGCCTGAAAGCCTGATCCTTACCGAGGAGGTATCCAGTGTCGAGTACTGCGAGAAGAACCGGCTCGACGCCATGGAATTCAACACGCGGGGCGCGCGGTTCTTCGTCGAAGCGTCGGCCCAACTGAGGGCCCGCATAATATATCTCTCGTCGGCATATGTGTTCGACGGCCGCAAGCCGGGCGGGCTTTACACAGAATACGACCACGTCAACCCCATCAACGTCTACGGCGAGACCAAGCTCATGGGCGAGGTGGCCGTGGATAAGGCGGCCGACCACGTGACGGTGAGGATGGGCGACGTTTATGGTAATTATCCGGATAATTTTGTGAGCTTCGTGGTCTCGAGCCTGGGCTACGGCCAGAAGATCGAGCTGGCGAGGGACATGTATTTCTCGCCGATCCACATCGAGGACGCCGCCAGAGCAGTAAGGCTCATGACACTGGAGAGCATGAGCGGCACATATAACCTGGCCGGGCCCGAGCGCATAAGCCATTATGAGATGGGCCTGCGGATCGCCAGGATATTCGGCCTTAATGAAGACTTGCTGGTGCCCCTGAGCATGGAAGAGATGGGTCTAACCGTGAGGATGCCCCGGGACCTGTCTCTCGACATCTCGAAGGTCGCCGCGATGATGAAGATACGCGGCATCGACGAAGGGCTTGAGGCCATGAAGAGCTCCATGGCCCCCGCAAAATAAAATATCTTATAGCTTTCTCTGGGCCCTGCCCAGTGCTTTTTCAGCTTTTCCGATTTCTTCCCGCAGCTTGCCCTTCGCTTCCACGTCACGCTTGCCCATAGCCCGGCCCGCTTCCTTCTCGGCCTTGCCGGCGGCCTCTTTTACTGCACCCTCGACCTCTTTCTTTAAGCCTCCCATTTGAATCACCAAAAAGTAGGCACAATGTGCAGGTACAAAACGTTTGATAATACAAAAGACGAGGATTAAGAAAAAAGATAAAAAAAGGAGCCTAAAGCTGGAACGGAGTTACCAGCTTATAGCTCAGTCCGCGTATCGAGGTGCTGTCGGAGACGAGCTGCAGCGTGTACGTGCCCGCCGCAGGAGTGCAGTCGATCTGCTCGTAGGCGCCGCTTAAGCCTTCCGCCGCCTTCGTGCCCTGCGCGATCGTATTACCGCTGCCGTCGACGAGCGACAGCGCGATCGTGTTATAGCTCCACGACCACGAGACTCTCGCGTTTACAGGGAGCGCTCCATCAGCGTTCACCGTGAACGTTACCGGCGTGCTTCCCACGGTCCCCGTCTTCACGTATGCCGGCGCCGTGTCGGCGCTGGACGTGCCCGTGAAAGCGACGCCAGCGTACGTGTTAGCGGTCACCTTGAGCAGGTAGTAGCCGCCGGCCGGAGCGTTATACTGCACCGTTTCGGTGGTCGTGTACCTGTTTTCGGACTTGGCTACGAGCTTACCGGACGGGTCATACAGGTACGCGTTCAGGTCCGAGTACTTGCTCGCCCAGTTTATCGTCGCCGTTACCTGGCCTGCGGCCGACGGTGTCAGGTACTCATAGTACTCCTGGCTCGTCGATGCACTCCCGGAGAACGATTTTCCGGGGGTAGGTATAGGCGTCGGCGATATAGTCGGGTTGGGGGTCGGCGAAACCGCCACGCCCGCCACGTTGAGCGTGTAGGACTTCGTGGCCCTGACGCTGCTGTCCGATGTGGACGTGGCAGTCACCGTTATGGTATACGTTCCGGTCGCCGTGCTGGCCGCCGGCGTTACCGCCAGAGTCAGGTACGCCATGCCATTTGGCTGCAGGGTGTCCCCGGAATAGCCCGTTAAAGTCCACCACGCATCCGGTATTCCGCTTACGGAGACGGTATACGAATCGGCCGATCCGCCGGTATTCGACATCATTATGCCCTGGCTGATAGTCGTGCCCGCCTTGACCTGGAACTGCTCCATGCGCCCGTACTGGTTATTGTACTTGGCGAACATGCTGGTCAGGGCGACCGATGACCCGGTTCCCGGCTGAGGTGTCGGGGTCGGGGTCGGGCTCACGCCCGGCGACGGGGTCGGCGTGGGCGTAGGTGCCGGCACCTTGCCGGTCAGCACGTAGTCCAGTGCCGCCTTGGCGTCGACACGGCCGTAGCCGTAGTCATTATTGGGCACGCTGCCGCCCAGCGGCTTTGCCGTCTTTTCCAGGACGGTCTTGACCTGCTCCGGTGTCAGCGTCTTGTTCGCCTGGAGGAGCAGGGCGACGACGCCCGAGGTCATCGGGGTGGCCATCGAAGTGCCGCTCATGGCCTTATAGTAGCCGGTCGAGGCCGTGCCTCCGGCTTTTGCCGCCACCAGGCCGACGCCCATGTTAGTAACGTCGGGCTTGACGCTGCCGTCCCGGTTCGGCCCCCTGGAGCTGAACGAGGCGATGGCATCGTTCCGGTCCGATGCGCCGACCGTAATGACATACGGGCTGTCGCCCGGGCAGCAGATCGTTTTTGCGCTCGGGCCGCTATTTCCCGCCGCGATGACGACTACGACGCCTGCCTTTACGGCGTTGTTCACGGCATCATCCATGGCCTGGGAGTGTGTCGTACTGCCCAGCGACATGGAGATCACCTGTGCGCCGTTCTTGACGGCCCAGTCGATGGCCTTGATGATGTTCGTGTCGCTCCCCGAGCCGGAAGACGACAGGACCTTCGCGACCATCAGGCTGGCTTCGGGCGCTACGCCTTTATACTGGCCGTTGGAGGCGTTGCCCGTGCCGGCGATGGTGCTGGACACGTGCGTGCCGTGGCCGTGGTCATCGTACGGCGTGGTCTTGCCGTTGACGTAGTCGACCCAGGCGACGACCTTGTTGCCGTTCAGGTCGGGGTGGTTCGTGTCGACGCCCGTATCGATAACGGCGACCTTGACGCCTTTGCCCGTGTAGCCGGAAGCCCAGACCTTGTCGGCGCCGATCTGGGGCACCGCCTTATCCAGCAATACCTGGACTGTCTGCTCTTTCTCTACGTACTTTACGTTGCCGAGCGACTGAAGTTTGCCCGCCATGTTGTCGGGTATTGTGACCGACATGCCGTTGATGATGCCATAGTGGTCGATCACTTTACCGTTGAGCGAGCTCACGAGGTCCGTGACCTGGCTTTCCGCCTGCACGGACGGCCCGTCGTTGAAAGCGACGATGTACGTCGAATATCCGGTCGATGCCCCCATGTCAGTAGAATTATCTGCCGCGGGCTGCGATGCTCCTACGACCGCTATCGAGGACAGCAGTACCATGAGCAAAACAGCGACGCCGAGCGTGGTTTTTAGTTTAATGTCGTTCCCTCCGCAAGTTAGGAGCTGCTAATAAAGCATTTCCTGTATACTAGTTATCCCAAGGTTGAACTTTTGCTATATATACTTTATACTAAAATTGACAAATTTTGTAAATAAATTAGCTATTTTTGTAAATAGTTTGAATTATTGACATAAACTAAGTGAATATTTTGTAAATATTTACCTGGTCCTTGAGCACCAGCCGAATATATCGATAGCGTAAAAAATTTGAGTTAATTTTTATAAATAACACACAATATTATTGTGACGGCGCGTGATTTCATTCATGGACGAGATGTCGGATCTTACGGCCCCTGCCCGGGAACGGTATAATAAGCTTTTACTGTTGGCCATCATCGTCGGCTGTATCATCGTTACCGTATACGTCAACCTGGTAATGGGCGTCGATGTCGTCTATACGCACCTTTACTATATCCCCATCATCCTGGCCGGCATCTGGTATCACCGAAAGGCCATCTATGTCGCCATATTCCTCGGGATGGCTCACATGGCCATCGGATACTTTACGATGGGGCATGTCGTCCCGGATACATTGATCCGGGCGTCTATCTTTATCGTCGTCGCCATCGTCGTGGGCACGTTGTCCGAGTATAAGGACCATCTGTTTAAAGATATCCGCCTGCTGCTCGAATCGACCGACGAGGGCATCTACGGGGTCGATGTGCAGGGGCGCTGCACGTTCATCAACCGCTCGGCGCTACGGCAGCTGGGCTACACGAAGAGCGAGGCGCTGGGAAAGGATACGCATGACCTGATCCACCATACCCGGAGCGACGGCACGCCGTGCCGGCGCGAGCAGTGCTGCGTGATCCAGTCTTTACGCGAAGGCACCGGCTGCCGAGACAGCGACGATGTATTCTGGCGAAAGGGCGGCACGCCCTTCCCCGTGGAGTATTCGTCTTACCCGATACGCGAGGACGGAAAGATAACAGGCGCTGTGGTCACGTTCGTCGATATCACGGAGAGAAAGGACGCCGAATCGCGGGTCAGGGATGCCCGGAGGCAGGCCGAGCTGTACGTCGACCTGATGGGCCATGACATCAATAATATGAACCAGATCGGCATGAGCTATCTCGAGCTCGGCCTCGCGAATTTAAGCCTCAAGGACGACGAAAAAATATACCTGGAAAAGCCCCTCGAAGCTTTCAGGAACAGCACGCGGCTCATCGATACCGTCCGCAAGCTGCAGATGATCAAGGAAGGCGGCCTGAGGCACGAGAAGGTCGACATGTGCCTGATACTCCGGGACGTGGTGTCCGAGTTCTCGCATGTGCCGGGCAGGGACGTGGCCATACGCCTGGAATCGGCGAACGAATGCTACGTGCTTGCCGACCCGCTGCTGAAGGACGTGTTCGTCAACCTCGTGGGCAACGCCATCAGGCATTCTACGGGTCCGGTATCGGTGGATATCCGGCTGGAACCGGTATCCCGGGATAACATCACATATTACCGGGTCGACATCAGCGATAACGGCCCCGGGATACCCGACGAGCTGAAGAAGAGGCTGTTCGGGCGCCACCAGCATGGCGAAACAGGCGTCACGGGCCGGGGCCTTGGCCTCTATTTAGTAAAAAAGCTGGTCGATGATTTTAAGGGAAAAGTGTGGGTCGAAGACCGCGTTCCGGACGAGCCCTCGAAAGGGGCGAAGTTCGTGGTGATGCTGCCGGCGCTCACTTCTTCGCCATCGTGACAAGCCCCAGCCCGATGAAGAAAAGCACGACGCTGGCGACCGTCAGCAGGATCGAGGCACTGATGGGTATGCTATACGCGGCCAGATATCTACTGACCTCGTCCGTGAGCCCGAACTGGTACAGAGTGCCGATCAGGTAACCGGCGGCCAGAAGCGTGGCCATTGCCATGATCACCGTCAGGATGGACAGCCGGGGCGTGTACGGCACATAATACCGCTGCTGCTTTTCCGCCTGCTCGGCCTTAATTGCCTCGAGCTCTTCGCGCATCTTCTCTTTTTTAATATCCTCGAGCTCGTTCCACATCATTTCGTTCTTGATGCTCGCGAGCTCTTTTTTGAGGTCTTCTATGCCCGCTGTTTCGGGCTTTTCATCCTCTACCATGCCTGTCGCTCCATGAATAATAGATCGAATGAAGGCTTAGGCTTTTCTCTCTGCTCTACACATAGCTCGATGATGGCTTGATTTCCTTCGGCCAGCGCCTTTATCAGCTTCCGGTCGAGCCTGGCCGCGGGCTTATCCGCGTGTATCAGGACGGTCCTGCCGCAAACGTAATCGCTGACGCGGAAGACCATGCTGTTCTCGACCGTGAATGTCATTGCATTCGACCCCCATCCGGTGACACGATCTTTGACGCCTCCCGCCTCGATCACGCAGGTGATAAAAGCGTCGTCCCGGGCCGCGGACCTTTTAAATGGCTCGCTCAAAGAAGCCGCCCCTTTATCGGCGCCCACGGCAATGATGCAATCGGCCGACGCCGATATCTCCGCGTCCCGCGTCACCTCGAATGTGCTCCGGTGCGTGCCCGTGACGTTCGTGTGGCCCCGGGCATGGACAACTTCTTTAAGCATACGGAGTTATATCTACTCTGTTCATTGATATAACACACGGAGAGTCGTTTTGTGGATAAGATAGATGTAGTCGAGGCCGCGTGCCCCCAGTGCAGCCCCGAAGAAGAAGTCATGCATACGGTCGTTAAAAGTCACTTATTAAAGTGCGAGCAATGCGGATTCATTCACCGCCTGCCCCACGAGAAAAAGAAAGCGATCAAGATCAAGGTCATCGTGAGCCGCGGCGGCGCGTCGTCGGCGCAGCAGCTCGAGGTCGACGCGGACGAGGAATTGTACGCGGGCGACGAGTTCGTGATCGACGTCGGGGAGGACGTGAGCGGCGTCCGCATCCAGTCGCTGGAGCTGCTCACCGGCGGAAGGTCCGAGCGCGCGAAGGCAAAGGACGTACGCACCATCTGGGCCCGGGCCATCGATGAGGTGGTCGTGAAGATCGCCGTCCAGCGCCTGGGCGAGACGCAGTCGCTCGACTACAAGGTCAACGGCGACTACGAGTTCGCCATCGGCGACATTATGAAATTAAAGGGGTATGAGGTCCGCATCAGCTCCATCAAGGTCAGGGACGGCGGCATTTTCAAGCGAACGGGCAAGGCGATCAAGGCCAAAGATGTCCGGCGCATCTACTCGAAGATCATCTCGCAGGAGCGGCGTGCCGTGGGCGAGGGGCTGAGAGCATCCAGGAAGAGAAGTGGCGAAAACGCCAGGAAAGCCTGATAAGGCTTTTACGATTTCAGGGAATTAGCGAACGGGTACTTGACGCCATGGCGCGAGTGCCCCGGCATCTTTTTGTTCCAGAAAACGTCCTGGAAAATGCTTACGAGGACGTGCCCCTGCCTATCGGCGAGGGCCAGACTATTTCTGCGCCCAATATGGTCGCGGTCATGTGCGATCTCCTCGACGTCAGGAACGGGGATAAAGTTTTAGAGGTCGGCACCGGACTGGGATACCACGCGGCCATCCTGTCCATCCTTGCCGGCAGCGGCATGGTCTATACGGTCGAGAGAAAGCCTGAGCTGGCTTATAAAGCACGGGAAATATACAAAAAGCTGGGCTTGATCAATATCGATGTGATCATCGGGGATGGCAGCGAAGGCTTCCCTGAGCACGCGCCCTATGACCGCATCAGCGTCGCCGCGGCGGCACCGGATATCCCCGGCCCGCTTATCGACGAACTAAAGGACGGCGGCCGCATGGTCATCCCGGTCGGGCATTACTATCAGGACCTCTATCTCGTGGAGAAGGCCGGCGGCCAGGTGAAAACCTATAATAAGGGCGGCGTCGCCTTCGTGCCGCTCGTGGGAAAATACGGTTTTCAATAATTATTCAAGTTATTATTATAATAATGTACCTCCATACCATTCAGTGTTGAGGTATGGATGCGATTCGATCTCTTTTATACGGCAGATGCCGCCGAGTTCAAGCACATCGTGGCGAGAACGCTCGTCGAGGTCTACGGTGTCTCCACGGCTGACCGGGGCGTACTTGACCTCTACGAGGGCGCCTATGACATCAGGCACGGCCAGTTCGACGCGCAGGTGCTGCTCGACTACCTGATACGGAACATGTCGTCGGAGCACGCCATCTGGGTCGTGGGCGGCGACATCTATTACGACCACCTGACATTCGTCATGGGCCTGGCCATGTATCACCTGGCGGGCGTCGTGTCCACGTTCCGCCTGGAATCGGCGGAGATGGTGGCCAAGGAGTGCGCCCACGAGGCGGGCCACGTGCTCGGGCTTGACCACTGTAAGGACGACTGCGTCATGCGCTTTTCCAGCTCCATCGAGGACGCCCTGCAGAAGCCGGCTACCCTGTGCGCCAGGTGCCGCGCGATCTTTAACCGCAAGGTAATTGAGCCCCGGCCCCTATTGTAGTTGGGGATAGTGGTGGAAGATATCGATAAGGGCACGTACACTCTGGTCATGTTCCTTAAAGAGCCGATGCGCCTGAAGATCGGGGCGCTCGGCGAGCTGTATTTTAACGAGGGCTACTATGCCTACACGGGCTCGGCGCTCGGCAGCGGCGGCTTTGTCCGGGTAAAGCGACACAGGGCGGTGGCCTCGGGGAAGAACCGGACGAAGCAGTGGCACATCGACTACCTGCTGCCGCACGTCGAGGTCGTCGACGTCGTGACCTCCCCCCGGCCTGAGTGCAGCGTCGCCGGCTCCATCGACCAGTTCCTGGCCCGGGTGCCGGGCTTTGGCTGCAGCGACTGCCGCTGCCCCACGCATTTGCACTACGCCGAGGACCTGGAGAAGATGAAAAAGGTCGTGCAAGAGGCGCATCACGTAACATAAAAACAATTATCTATTAGTAAGCCCATACTCCATTATTACTATGGGCCTTCAATTCGTTATCGGCAGCATCGACCGCCTGTCCATCCTGCTCGCTATTTCGGGCGCTATCGTGCTGCTGGGCGCCACGTTATCGCTTCGCCGTTTTGAGCATCTCCTGCGACGGCAAGCGTGACATGGGTGACTGGACTGGGTCAATGGCCATCGACCGGCTTATTTGTGGCTAAAGGCGGACCTGTATGCCGGCAGGTATATCGTGCGTGTCGAGAAAACAGGGTGCCCTATGAAGTGGGTCACCCTCGAGTCGCTTCAGGCTATAAAAATGCTATTATCGAGAGCGCCGTTTCCTGAACTCGTAATCCTGCCTGCCGAATTCCCGCCGGTCCCGGCTCTCGGGCTTACGCTCCTTCCGCTGGCGCATCGGCCTGTCCTCGGTCAGCTCAACGGCCGCGGGCGGCTCGTCCTTTTCCCGGCTCAGCATCTTCAGGGCCGCTGAAAGCAGAGTCACCGAATCGTTCATATTCAAAAGATCCTGGGCTATGCCCCGGTACTTCGAGGTATCGCTGCCGCCGGCCACGCTTAACAGGCTTTCCACGAGCGCCTGCTGTTTTCCCTCAAAGGCCTCGGCAGCCGTCGGTACGGGCCTCCTCTCGATGTTATGGCGTGTGACACGCTCGATGAAACGTAAAAGCCCCATCTCCCGCGGCGTCACGAAAGTGATGGCTGCGCCTTTCTTGCCCGCCCGGCCGGTCCGCCCTATGCGGTGGACGTAGCTGTCGGGGTCCTGCGGTATGTCGAAGTTATAGACGTGCGTCACGCCGCTGATGTCCAGCCCTCTCGCCGCGACGTCGGTGGCCACGAGCACCTCGGTAGTGCCCTCCTTGAAGCCGCGCATGACGCTGTCCCGCTTCGATTGCGCGAGGTCCCCATGGATGCCCTCCGCCGGATAGCCGCGCTCGTCCAGCGCTTTTGCCAGCTCGTCCACACGCCGTTTTGTCCTGACGAACACGATGGCGAGCGCCGGAAGCTGCACGTCCAGCAGGCGGCAGAGTACTTCGAACTTTTGTCTTTCGGGGACTTCATAATAGGCCTGCTCGGTGCCCGAGACGGTCATAGATTTCGATTTGATGCCGATGGTCTGCGGGTCCCTCATGAAGCGCTTTGCCAGCTTCTGGATAGGCGCGGGCATGGTGGCAGAAAAGAGCATTGTTTGCCGGCCTTCCGGTGTTCTCTCCAGTATCTCCTCGATGTCGTCGATGAAGCCCATGTCGAGCATCTCGTCCGCCTCATCCAGCACGACGGTCCTGATATTCTTAA
>NZ_DATJPM010000033.1 GCF_035506375.1 Methanocella sp. | reverse complement strand
CCAGCATGACAAAGTCCGCCATGAGCTGCTTACCGCCAGCGATCACGCCCGTAACCTTATTACTCCTGACGGTGATACTATCCACAGTAGTATTCAAAACGAACTTAACGCCACGCTTTTCCAGGCCCGTCTTCATGGAGCTGAAAACATTCGGCAGCATATCGGAAGCGATGTGCTTCTGCTTGATGGGGATGAACTCGATGCCGTTGGCGGCCGCACGCTGCTCCAGCGCCGGAGACGGCACCAGGGGCGCCTTCTTCGGAGCTCCATGCTCGACAAAGTAGGTGTCCACCATATCGAACAGTTCCTGGGTCCTCTTCATGCCGATAAAATCGACGAGGTCGCCGCCGATGAGCGGGCTGAGGTTGAGCTTGCCATCCGACATGCCGCCCGCGCCGCCCACGCCTGCGGTAACATTGCATATATTACAATAAATACAGTTATTCCCCTTCATGACCTGGCAGGTCCGGTCGTGGATGTCCTTGCCCTTCTCGATGATGGTAACGTCCGCGTACTCCGCCAGCTCCCTCGCCGCCATCAGGCCGCCGGGGCCCGCCCCGACGATGATAACCCTTTTCCTGGTCCCTGCTTTCGTTATTACCACACCTTCCATAGGGATTCTCTTCCAGTCAATATAAATAATTTCTCTCGGACCCGTCCCGCCGTACCTGCAGGTTCATGGCCAGAGAATTCCCAGTATGACGATAAAAACTCCGAGAGTAGCCGTAAAATAGCCCGGTACATTGACCAGCTGATAGCCGATCGTAAATTTCGTAAGCTGCTTGAATATGCCGGCGATAATGACGAATATGCCCGGCAGTATAATTAGGATCTGCATCGTATCACATTCGATAATTACCTGATGGCGGAGAGTAAATATAAGTTATTACTATTATCTATAAGGTCGCTTCGATCAGCGTTTCGATCGTGTTACTGAGCTTCACGGGATCGCTGAGCGTAGTGACTTTTTAATATACGGCAAAAATGTTCAGAATGGCCTGATCAAAGCATGGTCTTCGCGATGGCGAACTGGCCACTGCAGAGGCTCTGGAGCTCTTTCACGATGCGCAGTGCCTCCTTTAGGCCTTCCCGGTCTTTTTTCGATAATGAGTAGGGGAAAATGTACTCGTTGCTCACGATGCCCCGCTTTATGTTGTGCACGTAGCCGAGCATCATGACCCTTGAGAGCTGGTCATAGGCGAACATGTAGCGGTCGATCGACTTCCTGTCTATAACGCCGAGGTCGTGCATCTTCCACAGGCGGTCGGCGATGTTGGTGCGGGTGATGCTGTACTTGACCGATAATGCCTTGATCGACTGGCTGTAAATGCGGAAGCCATATTTCTTAAGGTTGAACGCGTCCTCGGAATCGGCAAAGAACTCGACCTTGAACGAATCCCCCTCGAGGCCCACCTCGGCCTTGATGGCCGAAATGGCAAGCTCCGTGGCATAGGTCGGGTCAGCGTGCAGTGCCATGTGAAGCGTCTTAAGGAAACGGTTTGCCAGGGGACGGTCGCCGAAAATGAAACGGGCGTCCATAATGACAGAGCGCTCATAAGTCGTGTCCAGGCGGGCCAGCTGCTCGGCAATAGTGCCCCTCCACTTTGGATTGCTCGCCATCATGTTGCCCCGGCACCTGGGAAATCCGGCGGCAGAAAGCCTCGAAACCAGGCTCTCCGAGAACATCTTGAAGAACCGCCTGCCGTCATCGTCCACCGTATCGTCCAGTACGAGGATCGTGTCCTGGTCCGACTCGACGGACATCTCCTCCCGGCCAAAGCTTCCCACGGCCATTAATGCGAACTTATGCCTCGGCGGCCCCATGGAGTACTTCATCTCGTCCATCACGAACTCGGCGACCTTGAACGCCATGGCCTCGCGGCACGATGAGACGATATGGTTGACGTTGCTGCCCGTGCCGCCCATGCCGAGCACGTTCTCGCAAAGCCGGATCATCTCGCTGTTGATGGGGAGAAGCTGCCGTGGATTCTTCTCCGAGCGTATCTCGCCAAGGATCTTGTTCAGTCGGTAGTAGGCGCTGGACTCCGACGAGAGGCTCTGCCAGTACCGGATGCTTTCAAGGCCCTCCTCCAGGGTCTTCTGCTCAAGCACGAAGGGGCAGTCAATATCCTTGACCTTATCGTAGACGTACCCCCAGTCGATCTTCCCGTGCCCGAGGGCCAGATGCTCGTCCATATAGCCGAAGTTGTCGTGGGCGTGGATCTCGACGATGTATTCCTTCCGGTCGACATAGTCCTCGATATTGCCCGTGAGCCGGGCGTGGCCGACGTCGAAGGTCAGGCCCACGTTTCCCCGGTTAACGCCCTTAATGATTCGCTCCATCTCGGCGAAGTTCCGGCCTACCATGTACTTCTCGTTCATCGCGTTCTCGACGCCGACCATGATGTCGTACTGGCCGGCGCGGTCGCAGACCTTCGCCAGGCTCAGCACGTTGTTCTCGATGGCCTTTTCCAGGCCCCCGCTGACCGACGGCGACGCATAGCCCGTGTGAACGGTTATCAGGCGGACGTAATCCGAGAGACTATCGATCATTCCTGTCAGCATGTCGACGCTGCTATCCCGGACATACTGGTAGACGCTGGCGATGTTGACGTTCTTGAAGGGCAGGTGGGCGGTCAGGAGCAGGTTCGTCGTGCCGGAGACGTCGTCGATGAGCTTGAGCGTCTGGTCACCGATGGGCTCCCGCTCCGGGAAAAAGAGCTCGCAGCAGCTAAAGCCGTTATCCTCTAACGATTGTATGGAGCGTACGTCGCTCTCCGACTGTAGCCGGTGCGAGAATGCGGGTTCCACGCCAAGATATCGGCGGCCTCCGGTTATATCTTTTTGCATCCCACCGTTCTCACCACAGGGCGCACGGAGGCACCACGGAGGGCACGGTTTATTATTCACCACGGCGAACACGGCGAACACGGCGCTCTTTTATTTCCTGAAGGGGGCTGACGCCGCGCGGAGCGCTCTTATTTACCCCTCGGAGACCCCCTGCTTAATAATATTATCAGGAAACCGTGTCGCCGTGGTGTCGCCGTATCAATTTTTAAGGAGCGCCGTGTTCGCCGTGTCGCCGTGGTGAATTAAGTGCTGTGTCGCCGTGGTGAATAAAAAGTTGTTACCGCTTGATGCCGTAGGATTCGAGCAGCATCGCCGGGTCAAGCTTCCCATAAGTCTCCA
>NZ_DATJPM010000032.1 GCF_035506375.1 Methanocella sp. | reverse complement strand
TATCTTCTACGGCTATCCGGCAGTATTTTTCCCCGCGCTCTTCCGCTATCCTGGCATCGATGCTGACGGCGAGCGGGCCTGTCGAATGCTTGACGGAGTTGCCCAGGAGGTTGATGAATACGTCCTTGAGTAGTGCGTTCGCCCTGACCCGGTACGTCTCCGGCGGCCGGTAATCGATGCGGATGTCCCGGCCCGGCACATCGCGGAACTGCACGGCCACATCCTCAAGCAGGGCTGTCACGTCCAGGATCTCGGGCTCGTACTGCCCCATCTTCTCCCGCTGCATCTTCCGCACGTTGTCGATGAGCTGAGAACTATTCTTCAACGAATCCATCGCCTTATCCAGCAGAACAATGTTGTCCTCACCGAGCCTGCCATTCATCTCGATAATATCATGGGCCAGCTCCAGGAAACCCATGCTGACCTGGTTCATGTTGTTAATGTCATGGCCCATCAAATCCACATAGAGCTCAGCCTGCAGCTTAGCGGCTTTTAACTCTTCCTCAACTCGCTTACGCTCGGTGATATCGCGGACAAAAGCGAAGCAATATTCCTTTCCCTCATATTCGAAATAATTGGATGTTATTTCCACCGGGAATACCACTCCGTCCCGGGTCCTGTGCTTTGTTTCAAAGGTAAGAAAGCCGTTCTTCTTCAGATCACTAAAAGAAGCGAGCCATATTTCAGGGGAATAAGTAGGATCGAAATCCCAGACGCACATGCCCAGCAGCTCATCCCTCGAATAGCCGAGAATATTGCAGGTGACATCATTAACATAGATGACCAGGCCATTCGAGTCCATCCAGAATATCTCGTCCGAGGCCTTATCGACGGAAAACTGGGTAAGCTGTAATGCTCGTTCTATCCGCTTACGCTCGGATACGTCGAGGGCCATTGCCAGCCCTGCCGGTTTTCCCCCGTACTCGATGATGCCCGTCGTGAAGTCCACCCAGCCCTCCCGGCCGTCCTTTGCACGGTACTTCACCTCGTATTGGCCGGGTAATCGATCGCCCTGCTGCCTTCTCTTCGACCTATCCTTCACCAGCTCTTGAAACTCGGGGTGGACCCACCCCCAAGAGTCCCCAGCTAAAAGTTCGTCCCTCGAATAGCCGGTCAATGCCTCGGCCATGGGGTTCACGTAAATGTACTTATCGCCCTGGTAGAGGAAGATCGAGGCGGGGGATGTTTCCGCCACCACCCGGAACTTGTTTTCGCTCTCCCGCAACGCCTCCTCTGCCCGTCTGCGCTCTGTAATGTCTAAGAAGAGTCCCACCATGACCTCCTGGCCGTTGATCGTTAGCTTCACCGCATTGATTATCACGGGAATGCGCCGGCCATCCCGGTGCTGCACCACCGTCTCGAAATTGGCGGCTTTGCCTTCACGTGCGTTGCGAGCAAATGCCTCATGGCGCTCTGCCGCCATCTCTGCCGGGTGCAATTGCGTCTGGTTCAGGCCCAGGATCTCCTCGTGGGTCCTACCGATCAGTTCTTGGGCCTTCGAGTTGCAATCGATGATCTCCCCGGTCGCAGCGTCTGCGATAAAGATCGCCGTGCCGGCGCTGTCAAACAAGGCTTTGAACTTTGCCACGGAAGCCATTAACTCCTCTTCGGCCAGCTTGCGCTCGGTGATGTCGCGCACGGCTCCTCGCGAGATCAGGTCGTTGTCTTCGAGGCTATACGTCGCTGTGACCATGAGCCAGAGGACCTTCCCGTCCGGGTGCACCACCCGGTAATCGAACTGGGCAGAAAAACCTGGCGTACTGCGGGCCTTCTCGTGTGCATCCGCCATCATGCGCCTGACCGCCTCACAGTCATCGGGATGTATCCTCCCAAACCACGTATCAAAGGTCAGCGATGAACTCGGATCGATCCCGTATAGCTCGTACATCTCGGGGCTAAAGTACATCCGGTCCCGGTCGACGTTCCACTCGTAGAGGCCGACGTGTCCGGCCCGGCTCATGCGCCGTAACCGCTCCTCGCTCTCCCGCAGCGCTTCTTCGGCCTGCTTGCGCCCGGTGATGTCCCGTGTCGTGATCAAGATACCGTCTACACCCGGTACGCCGATCATGTTCTTGCCGACCGTTTCTACGTCCAGGTACTCACCGTCGGCTTTCCTGATCCGGAACTCGGTGGGTCTCCCGGAATTTTTATTATCATAAACCTCGCCCAGGTCGTTCTGAACCCGATTCAGATCGTCAGGATGAACGAAATCAAAAGGAGACCTCCCCAGTGTGTATCCGGGCGGATACCCCAGGAGCTTCTGGGATGACATCGAATCGAAGATGATCAGCCCGTTCCTATCCAGGATCCGGATGATGTCAGACGAGTTCCGGATTAAAGCCTGGAACCGTATCTTGCTCTCCCGCAGCGCCTCTTCAGCCTGCTTGCTCCCGGTGATGTCCCGGGCGATGGTCGAGGCCCCCACGATTTGGCCGGAATGGTCGATGATGGGCGATATCGTGATCGACACGTCGATCTTGCGGCCGTCTTTCGTCTCTCTCACTGTCTCGTAGTGCTCGACGTGCTCGCCCCGCCGGATCTTAACGAGGATGTCCATGACCTCGCCCTTGCGATCACCCGGCACTATGAACTCGATCGGGCGTCCGATGGCCTCGCCGGCAGAATATCCGTACATTCGCTCGGCGCTCTTATTCCAGCTTGTGATGATGCCGTCGAGCGTCTTGCCGATGATGGCGTCGTCGCTGGAATCGACTATGGAAGCAAGCCGGTAAGGTGCTTCTTCGCAGCTACGTAAGACGGCCATCTGTTCCCTCAGGTCCTGCAATTCCGCTAAAAGCTGTCCCCTCGTCTTATACTCATCCCGTGTGACGGGAGCGTGTTGGCGGCTCATAATAATCTACTAGTAAAAAAGTGTTGAGGCCCGAATATTTATATATTTTCAGCCACCCCGCAACTGCTCGTAAAAAAAATATCGTATCCGAGAAAAATGCATGATTTTACTGTTCCAAGAATCGAAGATTATAGTACACTGTATTTATCATCCTTAAAAATGAAAAACAATATACGATGGCACAAGTCTCGAAGCCCTCACAAGAGGAGCTAAAGAAAAAACTTAACCCCATGCAATACAATGTCACGCAGGAGCAGGGGACGGAGCCGCCTTTCCAGAACGAGTTCTGGGACAACAAGCGGGATGGCATCTACGTAGACATCGTCACGGGCGAGCCCCTGTTCAGCTCGAAGGACAAGTTCGACTCGGGCTGCGGCTGGCCGAGCTTCACGAAGCCGATTGGAAAGGTCGAGGAGAGGCAGGACAAGAGCCACGGCATGGTGAGGACGGAAGTAAGGAGCAAAGACTCGGACTCCCACCTCGGCCACGTCTTCGACGACGGCCCGGGGCCGACGGGCCTGCGGTACTGCATCAACTCGGCGGCGCTGCGCTTTATACCTAAGGAAGACCTCGAAAAAGAGGGCTACGGGGAATATAAAAAGCTGTTCAAATAGCTCTAACGAAAAACAATATGCCCTATGACCCACATTATTAGTTGACTTTATGTTATTCAGCGAGCTAGTGGATGTTTTCGAAAAATTGCGCCGCACGGCGAGCCGCCTGGAGAAGACGGCCATCGTCGCGGATTTAATCCGGGGCGTGCCGGCCGACGACCTGCCCGTCATCGTCACATTCCTGACCGGCCGGGTCTTTCCCCTGTGGGATGAGCGCAAGATCGGCATTGCCAGCCAGACCATCATCAAGATCATATCGACCATCACATACAACCCGGAGGCGAAGGTCGTCGAAAGCTACAAGAATACGGGACATCTGGGCGTCACGGCCGAGGAGATGTTCCAGAAGCGCAGGCAGACCATGTTCTTCGAGGCGGAAGCGATCATGGTCAGGGACGTCTACGACACGTTCGTCGAGATCGCTAAGCTAACGGGCGCCGGCTCGGCCACCAAGAAGCAGAAAGTCCTCATCGGACTATTACGCAGGGCCACGCCCAAAGAGGCGGAGTACATCGTCAGCCTGGCAATGGAGTACGTGCTCTCGGGCGCTAAGGAGGGCGTCATGGAAGAGGCCATAGCCCGGGCGTTTAACGTCCAGGTAGACCTTGTGCGCAGGGCCAGCATGCTTACGAGTGATCTGGGCGAGACCGCGAAAGTGGCAATGGCCTCGGGCGATACCGGCCTCAATGCTATCAATATCCGCCCTATGCGCCCCGTCCGCCCCATGCTTGCCCAGAACGTGGCCAGCATCCAGGAAGCGCTGGACGTCATGGGCGGGAAGGCGGACTTCGAGACCAAGTACGACGGCGCCCGCCTGCAAGTCCATAAAAAGGGCGACGAAGTGCGGCTCTATAGCCGGCGCCTGGAGAATCTTACGGACGCCCTGCCCGAGATCGTGGCATATGTCCGGCAGAGCGTAAAGGCCGACTCGGCGATCCTGGACAGCGAGTGCATCGCGACGGACCCGAAGACCGGCCGCCCCGTGCCCTTCCAGAACATTTTAACCCGGCTGCGGCGGATCTACGGCGTGGAGGAGAAAAAGAAGCTGTTCCCCCTGTTCCTGCGGCCCTTTGATATTCTTTACATCAACGGCGAGAGCGCCATCGATAAGCCTTTCACGGAGCGCCGGCGGATCCTGGAGACGGCCGTCGTGCCGCTTGACGAGACCCTGAAGCCCGCGCTGGCGCTTATAACGGACGACGTCAAAGCCGCACAGGATCTGTTCAAAGCGTCCCTGAAGAGCGGAAACGAGGGGCTCATGGCCAAAGATTTGAGCGCCACTTATACGCCCGGCGTCCGGGGCAAGAAGATGGTCAAGATCAAGGAGGTCCTGGACACGCTGGACCTGGCCATAGTTTCCGCGGAATGGGGCCACGGCCGCAAGGCCGGGTGGCTCACGTCCTTCGAAGTGGCCGCGCTGGACGAGAACTCGGATGAGTACCTCGTCCTGGGGCGGGTCGCGAGCGGGTTCTCGGACGAGCAATTGCAGGAGATGACCGAGCGCCTGAAGCCGCTGATAACGGCGGAACAGGGGCGTATCGTGGCCGTCAGGCCGGACGTCATCGTGGAAGTGAAGTTCCAGGAGATCCAGAAGAGCCCCATCTATTCGAGCGGCTATGCTTTACGCTTCCCGCGGCTGGTCCGTGTCAGGGATGATCTGAGCCCCGAGGAGGTAAACTCCTTCGGGCGGGTGATGAATATCTACGATATATCCCACGGCATCGGCGTTAAACATGTGGAAGCGCAGCCCGATGGAGCGCCAGGAGAGCCTTGATTTTAGTTCAGTTAGCGACGCAAATAAAAACCGAACCATCCAGCGAAAGGCATAAGCACGATTGAAAAATTGTTATATCTTACCAGAAGTTACCCTTATAAGCCTTCGATGCGGCACACCCGAGGCACCGTTTGCTCGTATAGTACTCGCATAACGCGCAATCATGGCCGCACGGCGTCATACTCCCCTTCTCCACGTTCAGCTTCACGGGCTGTATCATGTCCTTGATAGTCGTTACGACGACGCCCATGTCCACGTCAGTGACCGAGGGGTCGCTACGGATGTGCTTATCGACGATGGCCTCCACGGACGAAATGTCCTCGGCGATGAAATGCATGCACACGTTCTCTTTACCGGAGACGATGAAACCATTTAAAAAGTAGGGGCAATCCTTGAACTGATTAATTAGTTTAATCGAATCTTTGGTGGTGACGTCGACCTTGGCCATCTTGAGGCCGACCTTCATCAGGTTCATGCCGGCGATGGTGGATATGACGCCAGTTTGCTTAAGCTTGGAAATGCGGGCGCCCACGGTGGGCTGGGAGAGCCCGACCTGTTCTGCGATCTCGACTTGCGATACGTCCGGGTTTGTCTCGAAGAGCGAGACGATCTTTCTATCTTTTTCATCCAGGTCGACCGTGTTCCATCTCCCCTTTATTAAGTAGAGCATTTATTTTATAGGTACTTATATGATGCGGCTTATTTTTTAATGCACACAGCGATGACATTTTTAAATAACGGGATAATTGCCTTTAAAATAATTGGCTGCTATATATATTAAGCATTCTGTCGCTTTGAATCAAAAACCATATATATGTAAAATAACACTTTAAGGCTACGTCGGATTTTTGTGGGGCCATAGGGTAGCCTGGTCCATCCTTCAAGACTGGGGGTCTTGAGACGCCGGTTCAAATTCGGCTGGCCCCACCATTTTTCCTGGTGATAAGCCGTCATTCTTTTACGATATTTTTTTACCGCTCTTTCTTGTATCACAGGATAAATCGGTGTGGGCCATATTTCTATATATGGGATGGACGGCTGTATCTTGCGCCTTAGCTCTAACCTTACTTCTCGCCGGGACGGCGTCGGCGGATGCGGGGCATTTCGGCATCAGCTTCCGGGACTGCCCGGAGACGGCAAGCTCCGGGCTCCAGGCCGCCCTTGATGCGGCCTACGGCCGCGTGAACGGCACATTCGGCACATGTCCCGACCATGTCGAAGTGGTCATCATTAGCGACGGAGCGATGGATAAGGTCGGAAAACATGTGGACTCCTTCTCGGGGTGGAACAAGGAATTCAGCGCCATCGTCCTGCGAAATAGCTCGATTAATAATTGCTCATCGCTGCCGGTCCTGGCATCCCACGAGCTAACGCACCTGGCAGTTAACGAGATGCTATCAAAAAAAGACCCCTCGGAGTACCACTGGATGGAAGAAGGCATTTGTACCTGGATCTCGCGGGAGCCACTCGACGATGCCGACGTGTCGCATTATATCGTGGGGCACGGTTTTCTGGATACTGCCGGGATCTACGATGCCATAAAGAGCGAGGACTGCGCCGTATCGAAGAACGGCTACATGCAGTCATATAGCCTGGTAAAATACATGGAAAGGCGCTACGGCCTCGAAATCATAAAAAAGTTGCTGGAGTGCCCCGAGGAAAGCTTTGACGCCGCCTTCCTGCAGTGCACCGGCGTAAGCTTCGCCTCATTCTATGGCGACTGGAAAACCCGGGTCATGGCCTCAGGGCGGGAGTGATGGGCCCGCCCGGGAGGCTAAGCCGTTAAAATTTCGGGAACTGGCTGAAGATGCTCGAAAGGTCGAACGAGAACTTCGGCATAATGTCATTCAGCGTCGGCATCTTCGGGAACGTTATCCCGGACGGTAAGCCGGTGCCGGCCGAAGGTGCTGTCACCTTTACCGTCAGCGAATATTTTTTCTCGCTGCCGGTCAAGGGCTCCCAGGGGCGCTTGTAGATGCCCTGGACTTTGTACGTGCCAGCCTTCGTGGCCTGGATCGTCCATATGTGATATCCTCCACTGCCTATCAGGCCGGTACTGGCGGAAACATAATCGTCATTGATCACCTTAAGCCCGTCTCCGACCGTCAAATTCCACGAGTAGCCCGTCGACGGGTTCTCGTCGAGCTTTACCGTGAACGCGTCTCCACTATTCACATAGATCGTCTTGCCGCTGTCGCTGGCGGTGTACGTGCCCTGGGCCAGCGCAGGCAGTGCCAGCGCCACGGATACCATCAGGATGAGCGGTAAGACGAGTAATACATCCATTAACCTCCTCATAGTTAATAACCCGCTATACAAACTATAATATTTTATTTATTGAATAATTAAAAAATTGTGGTTTTAAAGGTCATTTTAATCTTATTTATGAAAAATTACCTTTTTTATGGCTGCGTTAAGTACGGATTCATTCGTAGTTAATTTGGAAATTTGACCAAAAAGTTAAATAAACATAATGGCGATTATAGCTTGCTAAACAATAGCATGACCGGGAAGTTCATTATCCAGTTTGCCCCCTAGGACAAATGACCCACCCGGTCATAACACTTATTGCCGTAATTGCCGGCTAAACTTAAACTAACTAAGCGGTTAATAAATGTTTTCGTCATCAGTCGATTTTGACGTTAAAAATCCATTGCTTATCGATAACTTTTTACCGTATTTACCAAACAAAGAAAAATATTTCATTAATATATATGGATTATTCTTCACTAACCATATATTTCATGCCCCGGGCGCGCCCGCCACAAAAATCTCATGCGGGAGTAAAAAAGGCCGGGAAGGTATGAAAAAAGACAGACAACGAATATAATTTTCGATGTGCACCATTTCATAGAAATTATTTATCTTATAATTGGGGATAAATTCCTAAATTTCGCGGATTCAATCGAAAATATTATTAATACCTTGAACAATAATTTCTTATGTAGTAACAATATGTTCATCAGACGGTGACTAAATGAGTGAAAAAAACAGGGTATTGGCGGGTAAAGTCATCAACTATATAGAAAATTGCGGCTCTGCATCAAGCAATATTAAGGCGCTCGTGCAGGCGGGTAAGACGGTCGTCTCTATAGACCTCGAGTTCTTCCAGTACGAGTTCGTCATGCAGGAGTACCCTGTGGGAAGTGCCGTGGACATCACGTACTACGACGGCTCATGGCATTTCCAGGGTGCCCATGAAAAGAGCCTCACCGCGTTTACGAAGGCGATCCAGAAGCAGGCCTCCTATTTCAAGAAGGGAACGGCCGTGCCGGCACAGGTAGAGCTTTCCGAGCCCGCCGATATACAGGGGGACATTGACTACGTCATAGGCCAGATCGGCACCTTCGATATGGACATACAGTCCGACCAGACGCTTAAGGGCATGCGATGGCTAGAGAGAAAAAGCTTCAACTACACCTGATACTCTTTTTATTGATCCTTTATTCATTATGAATGGCTATATGCATCTTCCATAGGGCCATATCATGAGGATAATAACTCTAACTCTATGTTTTGCCATATACGGACACTATCATCACTCTGCCGGACACGCCGCCCGGCTTCAGGATTCGCGGAGTTTCCAGCAGCCACGCTTAAAGGCATGCATGACGTGAAACTACAGAGAAGAAGGTGTTTAGCTGAATAGACGGAACAGCCGGGGCCGTCCAGGCGAGAGCGAGGTTATCACCCGTGTCAGGACGCCCAACAAAAAAGACCGGGAAGTGCTTGGCACGGTCATCAGCATGCTCGGGGCCAGCCGCGTGGTCGTGCGATGCATGGACGGAGTCACCCGCATGTGCCGGATACGCGGGAAAATGAAGAAGCGCGTCTGGGTGAGGGAGGGCGACGTGGTCATCGTCGTGCCCTGGGAGATCCAGGACGAGAAGGGCGACGTTACGTGGAGATACACGGGGCCGCAGGTAAGCTGGCTGGAGCGGAAAGGATACTTGAAAAGCCCCTGAAGCATGACGTATTTTCCTCTAAAATCATTTATCCTGATGCCCGCGTACTATTATCCGGTGATAAAAATATGTGCATAAGTTGCGGATGTGGACAGCCTAATAATAATCACGGTAAAGAAGAGCTCATCACTATGGACGAGCTCCAGAAGGCGGCGAAGGCGGCCAACCAGTCGGTGGACGACGCGGCCCGGAACATCGCCGAATCGGTCGGGCTGAACTGTAAAAAGTGAAGCCCTTTTTTTATTCTCTCTGCCACTTAGCCAGGGCTACTCTAAGGATTTTTAATCTATCCGAAATTCTCGTGTTTCAAGTCCTTAACGATATTCTAACCGGATAAGTCATTTTTATGCAGAGCAGGACTGCACCGCGCCGCTTTATCGTCATGCTGCTGGCGCTTGATGAAAAATAATATCCAGCCATTTTTTTACTTATCAAAAAGATATATTTACATCTTATGAGTAATTGCCATATTATATCCCCGGGTGTCACGATGGCTGGCGATGATGACATTAATTCAAGGCTCCGTGAGGGCGATATGTCCGAAAAAAAAATCCGGCATAAGACCGCCGAGGCCGCCCTCATAGAAAGCGAGGCCAAGTTCAAGGCAGTCTTCGATAATGCCGCCATCGGGATCTCTATCTCCGGGCCGGACCGCCGCCTCATCGACAGCAACCTCGCGCTACAAAATTTTCTCGGCTATAGTCCTGGCGAGCTGCAGGGCATGGACTTTTCCGAATTCACGTATCCCGTTGACGCCGAGAAGGACGTCGAGATGTACGGAGCCCTGGTCGAGGGCCAGATCGACCATTACCGCCTCGAAAAGCGCTACATCAGGAAGGATGGGAGCTTAGTATGGGGACGCCTGACTGTATCGGCCATGAAGGGGGCAGATGGCAAATTCCAGTTCGCCGTACGCATGCTGGAGGATATCAGCGAAAGCCGGCGCATGGAGGACGAGCTCCGGGAAAGCGCGACTTTCCTGGCAAAGGCCCAGGAGCTCGCTCATATCGGCAGCTGGTCCTGGGACCTGAGGACGGGCCGCCTCAAGTGGTCCGATGAGAACTACCGGATCTTCGGGGCCAGGCCGCAGGAGTTCCCCGTCGATTACGCGACCTTTATAGAGCTCGTCCACCCGGATGACCGGGACATAGTCATGGGCGCCATTACCGCCTCCCTGCAGGGTAACATGCCCATCGATATCGAGTACCGGATCATAGGCCGCAACGGCGAGAAGCGGATCATCCGTGACGTGGGCGAAGTCGTCTTCGAGGACGGCGAGCCCGTCCAGATCTATGGCACGCTCCAGGACATATCCGAGCGTAAGCTCGCCGACGAGGCACTGCTGCTCGCCAAGAACGATGCGGAGCTGTACGTCGACCTTATGGGGCATGACATCAATAACATGAACCAGATCACCATGGGCTTCCTGGAGCTGGCCCGGGATATCCTGAGACAGGAAGGCTCGCTCAGCGCCGAGAACGTGGAGCTGCTGGATAAGGCGTACGAGTCGCTCCAGAACAGCTCGCACCTCATCGACAGCGTACGTAAGCTCCAGAGGGGAAAGGCCGGCTTTTACTGTATGTCGCCCCAGGACCTGGACGCGATCATGGGTGAGGTCGTCGCCGGGTTCAACGATGTTCAAGGTCGGGACATATCCATCGTTTATGCGCCTTCGGGCCGGTTCTTCGTGAGCGCGAACGAGCTTTTAAAGGACGTATTTATGAGCCTCGTGGGCAACTCGATCAAGCATTCCCGGGGCGCCCTCGCCATCAGCATCAGCGCCGATAAGCTGGTCCAGAGTGGTAAGGTCTATTGCAAAGTGGTGATCGAGGACAACGGGCCGGGCATCCCCGATGGCCTGAAAAAATCGCTCTTCGACCGCCTGAACCTGGCGACAACGAGGGCCAGGGGTAAAGGCTTCGGCCTCTGTTTGACAAAGATGCTCGTCGACGATTACGGGGGAAGGTTCTGGGTCGAGGACCGCGTTGAGGGCGACTACACTAAGGGGTGCCGTTTCGTGGTCTTGCTGCCCGCCAGCGGCCAGTGATCACCTTTAATCCTCGGTTCCTTTTCCTTTTTCGATCAGACTCTTCACTTTTTGCCCGCCTTTTTCACCGCCCTTATGCCCGATCTGCTTGTAGAACTCGTGGCCGTGGGTCTTCGCCGTCTTCTCTCCGCCCTTCCGCCCTATCTCCTCGTAGAACTCTTTTCCATGGGATTCGGCCGTCCTCTCTCCTCCCTTACGGCCGGCCTCCCCGACGGTTATATCGCCTTTGTTCTCGCTCTTTTTCTCCGGCATATGATAACCTCAATTGTGCTTGTGGCCGTGTGTTCATAACTACGTGCGCCGAATAAGACAATGCGGGGGGCGCTTCGCCGCGTTTTTCCCTCAGGCGAAAAGATTTCTATATATGGCTCCTTAACATGGAAAAGCTGAGAATGACTCCCGGAGTATAAGCATGAAAGTAATGGCTATTATGGGCAGCCCCCGGGGCCGGGGCGCCGGATACAAGGTAGTAAGGCTCATCGAGGAACAAATGAAGGCCATAGGCCCCGTGGAGTTCGAGTACCTGTTCCTGAAGGACGCGGACCTGAAGCCCTGCATCGGCTGTTTTAACTGTGTCTCAAAGGGCGAGGATAAGTGCCCGCTCAAGGACACACGGGCCGATATAGAGAAAAAGATGCTCGAGGCAGACGGGATCATCCTCTCGTCCCCCGGCTACGTGCAGAACGTGAGCTGGCTCATGAAGAACTTCATGGACCGCTTCGCCTACACGAACCACCGCTTAAGATTTTTTCGGCAGAAGGTGCTGCTCGTGGCCAATTCCGGCGGCGCCGGCCTCAACGAGACGCTTTCCGCCATGCGCATCGCCCTCGGCGGCGCCCGGGTTGTACACGAGCTGGGCGCGGGCACGCCCCCCTGGCCGCAGACCATCGGCGCCGTGGCAAAGAAGGAAAAGGCGATCAACATTGCAGCGAATAAATTCTACCGGGCCTGCCTGGACACGTCCCTGCCCTCGCCCATGTTCCGCGAGTATATGCGCTTCCTCATCCAGCAGCGGGTCGGCATAGAATGTAAGGAGTGGCTGCCCGCGGATTTCGAGTTCTATAGCGGCAAGGACTACTTCTACGATACAAAGATAAACCCGGTAATGGCGTCCGCCGCAAAGGCGATTGTCGGCATCGCGCTGAATATGATGAAGGACATGGGCCCGGGCGTTGTAAAGTGGCCCCTGGAAAAGAAAGAAGTAAGCCCCGTGATAAAAAATTAAAGTATATCAAGGGGCTGGCAAGGTCCGGTCAGCCCCTCGAAATTCTTTCTTATATTTTCGAGTCTATGGTCTTCAGCGGTACGGGCGCAGCATTCGCCGGGAACTTCGTCCCGCCCTTTAAGGCGTCCTGCAGGTCGGCCCGGAACTGCGCGTTACCCGTTATTTTCACCGTACGGTCGGCCCTGGACTTTATAGCCGTGACGGGCGTATCCAGCTTATAGGATTTACCCGTGCCGTCGGGCAGGTACACGGAGAAGGCCGAGAACTGTATCTGCGTGGAGTTATTATCGAGCCGCTTCATGCTGATGCCCTTCGCCGCGATCACGGCCGAGCCTCCGGCGACATTGATCTTAGCGTCGTTGTAGCTTACCGTCGGCGGCCGGTGGTGTCCGCCTCCCGTCCTGTCCTTCATGCCCATTTTCGTCTTTGAGACGACGGCCGTATCGTTCGAGAAGTAGTACTGGACCGCGACGGGCGTCGTGTAGTTCATGGTCGTCACGTTACCGGACTTATCCTTCACCGCCGAGCTCAGGATGTTGAAGGTCACTGAATTGCCCGTCATACCGGTCACCTGGATCGTATGGTACACGGTATCGACGTCCCAGTTCTTTTTGCCTCCCCAGTGGAACGCCTTTACGTTCGCATCATGCGACGCCACGGCCGCGACTGATACGAGCATAAGGGAAGCCACGAGAAAGAGAGCCAATGCTATTTTTATCTTTTGTCTCTGCACTATCTATCCCCTAGTCGAAATAAGATTGCATAATAAAAAATATATGTGAATATTGTAGCGTATGTTGGTACGGACTTAGCACTCCTATATTAGACTTCTAAATAAATATTAATAATAAGTCGGGCTCTATGTCTTTTTGAATAGTGGGTTTTTTATCATGGATTCGGCCCTTAAAATTTTTATTAGCTCTACGACGTTTCTCTCCTGCCCACGACCATAGTAGAATACGTCCTTATCCATGAGCGTTGTCAATACCAGTACTCTTTTTATCTGAATGAAGAACGCCAGTAAAGATAGCACGGAAAGGGCGACAGCCAGGATCGTTAAATCCGTGAAAGCGCTCCCAATAGCCGTACCGATCGCCCCGGCGGGGCCCGAAAAATCGGCCACGGACGAAATGCTCTGCATACCAGGCATCAGGCTATAGTCAAAGCCTCCGGAACCCTGGTATGCCGGAGGAATGGTGGCCGATGTGATCTGGCCTACGAGCGAATTGGTATATTCTGACAGGCTATTCGCTCCCTGAGCGACAAGTGCGGGCAGGGCGAGGCCGATACAGGCGAATATGATCGATGCCAGGATCGCGTACATTGCCCTCTTGCCCCACTTCCAGTCAATGGACCAGCCGTTCTGGATCGACGTCAGGAATCCGTAGCCGATGTCCCGGCACTGCCCGTTACGCACGTGTATGATGCGCCTGTCCGTCGCCGCCAGCTCTTCGCTGCCCAATAGTGTTCTCCTGGCCAGTGAATAGACGACTTTTTCGCCCGCGCAAAGATAGCTCTCGATCGATGGTATATCCTACCCTCCTCGAACTTACAACTCTATAAAATAATATAAAAAAGCTATTATTTATAGCTGGGGCGATTTTTAATGAATTTTAAGGCATGGCAGGGCTGCCTTACGGCAGCATTATTTCGCTCTCAGGCTCATGACAGTCATTATGACTTTTCCTTTGAGGCTCCTTTCGAGGACGATGGCGTGGTCGTCGCACATCTCGTGGCAGCAATAGCAGCGGATGCATTTATTATAGTCTATAGAAGGCTTTTTATTGACGACGGTAATGGCCTTCACCGGGCAACTGCGCATGCACTTCATGCAGCCAACGCATTTGCCCTTGATGATGCGCGGCCGAAGCGCCATTTCCTTCACCATTGACGCAACTCTCGTCAGACCCTTATTGTGGCCAGTGCTGCTCAAGCTGGTGCCTGCGAAAGTGGACGGGCATTTGTAGTCTTTTACGGTGAGGCTTTCCAGGGCATCGCCGACGACGGCCACGTCGCTGAAGTCCTCTTTTAAGTATCCTCTTTCTATGGCAGCCATGAGCGTCGGTATTCTCCGGAGGTCCAGCGACATGAGCCTGGCCGTCGCCACGTCGATGGCGCTGTAGTCCCCGCTCGCCAGCACGGCTCCGATCTTCCGGGGCGTGCCGCTGTGGGGGCCGTCGCCCTCCATGCCCATGATCGCGTCCATGACCTGGAGCTTCGGCTTCGCCACCTCGTTCAGGTCGATCATGACACGGCTGAAATCGTCCGCGTTCTGGAAGTTCGCGTGGTAGACCGGCTTGTCCAGTCCGGGTATTAGCCCGAAGATGTTCTTCGCCGCCCCGCTAAGGTTGGTCAGCGAGTGTGTCTTTGCCTTCGATACGACGACGATCGCGTCCGCCTCGATGGCCGGCTTGATGATGGAAAAGCGCTTCATCAGCCTGCCCGAGGGCGCCATGACGCCTTCAAAGCCAGTGTCATAGTTCAGGGGTATTCCCAGCTCTTCCGATACCTCCTCAAATCCGGATACGGCATATGCCTTTTTGAGCACGCTCTTCGTATACGGGAGCCCTGATCCCGGGCTGTCGCCCATGACGACACGGCAGCCGTGCTCCTTGAGCAGGCGGGCGACGGCATAGACAACGTCCGGGTGGGTAGCTATGCAGGTGTCGGGCGCCGATCCCTGGAGCATATTGATCTTGAGAAAAACACTCTGGCCGGGCGATACGAACTGCCCGACCCCTCCGAGCGTCCCGATAGCTTTTTTCACCGCTTCATATACGCGGCTTCTGCCATACTCCTCGCAGCGCACAATCGATACGGTTTTAGCGTTTTTATCCATGTCAGATCATCACTTTTTACTCCAGGCTTAATATGACAGCGCCGGAGTGCCTCGACAGCCCGCCGGCATCAAGCTCGACCTCGCTTGTGCCGAGCTTTTTCGCCCCGCCCATGGCCTCGATGAACGGCTCGACGCCCTTGATGGGCAGCTTAATGCCGCCCGTGTTGTAGTGCATCGGTATTATTACCGGGGACTTGAGCTGCTTCCCGACCTCTGCCGCGGTCTTCGCATCGATGGTGAAGAACCCGCCGACCGGCAAAAGCAGCACGTCAACGCGGCCGATATCTTTAACCTGTTCCGCCGTCAGCAGGTGCCCCAGGTCGCCGCAGTGGCAGACGCTGATGCCATCGATATCTACCTTGAAGATGATGTTCTTGCCCCGCTGGGAGCCACCGGACGCGTCATGGGCTGTCTGTATGCCCTTGATCTCGATGCCGCCCTTTTTGAAAGTGCCCGTCTTATCGACCAGCGTATAGGGCCCCTTTACGGCCTTAACATAATTATGGTCCCCGTGCTGGTGGCTGACAGTGACGATGTCGGCCTCCGTATCCGGCACTGCCTTGCCTATCATCTCATCATACGGGTCCATGAGCACGCGGACGCCCTTCGAGGACGTCAAAAGAAAACAAGAATGGCCTAACCACTTGAGCTTCAATCCATAAGCCTCCTCTACTTTATTATTGATGTTAAGCCTTAAATCCTTATTGTGCTCACTCGTAGAACGGCGCGTCCACGACGCCATAGTATTTTTTCGCAAAAAATGTGAGCGGCAACATTGAGAGCCAGCATATCTCCGGCAGCACCGGGGAAACGAAGGCAAGCGGTATCGTGGAGAGGAAAACGGCGGCCGGGATCAGGTTCCGGGCCATGACCATGCCGACGAGCCTCCCGTCGAGGTACGGGTCTATCAGTCGATGCCCCCGGACTGCATAATACCACATGGCGGACATGATGATCGACGTAATTGCCATGATGACCTGGTAGAAGACGACGACGTAGCTGCTGCTACTGCCATAGTCGCCGATCATCGAGGTTGGGAAGGGCATGAAGACGATCATAAAAAGGAAAACGATGTTCATGAAGAGCATAGTGCCATCAAACCTATGGAAATAACCGACCATGCGATGATAGCCCCGCCAGTAGAGGGCGATCACGAAAAAGCTGATGGCAAAGCCCAGGAGCCTGGGGAGCGTCTGGGCGAGGCTCTGGAGAAATATCGGATTGATATCAGCAATGCCCACTGGCAGCTCGGGCAGCCGGATATCGAGAACGAGGAGCGTAATGGCGATTGAAAAGACGGCATCGCTGAATAGTACTATGCTATCCCTGTTCAATCCCGGCTTATCTACCAGCAGCTTTTGTTTTACCTGGCTCATGAGGTCTAATCAAAAAATATCTGGCAGGCCCATATAATATACTTTACCGGCGCCCTATCCAAAATCGTTATTTAGTAACAGGCTAATGGCAGACTTATCAAGTGTGGAGAGGATCTACATAGAAAAACCGGGTACCAGCCAGGCGACCGCTCAAAGTACTGTGGAAAAGCCGAATCTTTTTAAAAACCGTAACTTCATACTGCTATGGCTCGGCCAGGGCACCTCGCTCATCGGAGACCAGTTCAACATGATCGCCCTGCCATGGCTGGTATTGCAGCTTACGGGCGACTCCGTCGCCCTGGGGCTGGTGCTCGCCCTGATGGGCATTCCCCGTGCCATTTTCATGCTCGTCGGCGGCGCATTGACCGACCGCTTCTCCCAGCGCACCGTCATGCTCGCCTCGGACATCGGGCGCCTGGTACTAACGGCCGCCCTCGCGGGCCTGATCCTCTACGGCCACGTCGAGATGTGGATGCTGTACGCTTACGCCCTCGCCTTCGGCACCATATCGGGCATCTTTCTTCCCGCTTCCTCGTCCATCGTGCCGAAGCTCGTCACGCGGGACGAGCTGCAGACCGGGAATTCCCTGGTCCAGGGTACCTCGCAGCTTAGCCTTTTCGTCGGCCCGGTGCTAGCCGGCGCCGTCATCGCATTTTTCGCAGCTGGCGGCGCAAAGTCGGCCATGGAAGGCATCGGGCTGGCCATTGCCATCGATGCGCTCACGTTCGTCGTGTCGGTGGCCACCCTGTGGCTGATGAAAGTGGATGCGGGAAATACTGCGAAAAACGATGATATCATCGGCTCAATCAGGGAAGGGATCGTCTTCGTCTTCGGCGACCCCACACTGCGTGCCCTGTTCGTCGTCCTGGCAGCGGTCAATTTCCTGTTTGTCGGCCCGTTCCTGGTCGGAGTTCCCGTCATCGCCAACGACCGGCTTGTCGAGGGAGCTGCCGCGTTCGGCCTCCTGATGTCCGCCTATGGCGGCGGGAATCTCGCGGGCATCCTCGCGTCGATGTCGATCAAGCCCAAGCCATCGATCACGGGATACCTGACCATGGGCATCATCGCCCTCTTCGGCATCGGCATCATCATCGTCGGCTCCATAACGTCGACGTGGATCGGCTGTATCGTCATGGCGATACTGGGCATATTCAACGGTTTCCTCGCCATCATGCTCATCACTATGCTCCAGAAGATCGCGCCGATGGCCATGATGGGCAGGCTCATGAGCCTGGCGATGCTCGCGTCGACCGGGCTCGTACCCGTATCACAGGCCCTCTCGGGATTTTTAATAAAATACGGGGTAGGCGAGCTGTTTGCTGCCTGCGGCCTGCTCATCATCGTCATGGCTGCCGGGATGCTCCTGCTACCGGAAATAAGGGGCATCGGCTCGAAGCTTCTATAGGCCGCAAAGCCTATAAGTAGTAGTACGACAATTCGTACTATTATGGCCCATAAGGAACCCGACATCGTGAGGATGGAAAAGTCCGTCGTCCTCCTGCAGATCATCGCCGAGAGCATCATGATCGGCAGCACCCGCAAGGACGGGCTTTCCCAGACGTACGCGGGCATTCTTTATCTCTCTTACTGGTGGGAGATGAAGATGCAGGACATCGCCAGGATCAGCGGCGTCACCAAGAGTACGGCCACACACTACATCGACTTTCTTGAGAAAAAGGGCTTCGTCAGGCGCGTGCACGACCAGGGCGACCGCCGGGATATCTATATCGAGCTGACCGACACGGGCCGGCAGTGGGTCGAGACGAACCACCAGCGGATGATGGATTACCTCAAGGAGTCCGAGTCCAAATTCACTAAAGATGAGTGGAAGACACTGATAAGCCTGATGGGCAGGCTCGTCGGCGGGCTCGACGAGAGGCCTTACGAAGAGCTTATCGAAGAAGCCATCTGCCTTAAACTCCATTAGCTGTTTTTTCCTTAACGTTGTCGCCATTTGCTTATTCTATATGTCTTAGCGCTAGTTTAGTACGATAATTATAACTGTATCATATATCTTATAGTACGAACAATCGAACATTATATATACTAGTACGAACTATCGTACTATCAGCGCCCGGCGTTATTCACGAACCGCATGCGGCACTAATTACGGTGATATCTCATGGAACAAGCATATGTCAAACAACAGGAGCGCGACAGCGCTTTCAAGGACCGCTACATAATCCTTGGCATCATCCTCGCGGGCATTCTCATGTCGGTGCTGGACGGCAACGTCGTCGGCATCGCCCTCCCGACGATCACGAGCGAATTCCACGTCGGCCTGGCCCTGTCCCAGTGGACGGCCACGGCCTACCTGCTGACGATGACGGCAACGCTCCTCATCTTCGGCAAGCTCTCCGAATACACGGGCAAGGCGAAGGTGTACATCGCCGGATTTATCGTCTTCACGCTCGGCTCGCTGGCCTGCGGCTTCGCCCCGGGCATCTACGAGCTGATCGGCTTCCGGATCCTGCAGGCCATCGGCGGAGCCATGGTCGGCGGCATCGGTGCCGCCATCATCTTCCAGGTCTTTCCGACTGCCGAGAGGGGCCGGGCGATGGGCTACATTGGCGCCGTCTCGGGCATCGGCTGCATACTCGGCCCCGTGCTCGGCGGCTTCCTCGTCGAGCACTTCGGGTGGGGCTCGGTCTTCCTGATCAACGTGCCCATCGGCATCGTCGTCATCGCGGCCGCGCTCAAGTACATGAAGGTCAGCGAGATAAGGGCTCCCTCGCTGAGCCTGGACTGGGTCGGCGCCGTGGCCATGATCGTCACCATGTCGTCCCTAATGCTCCTGCTGGACGAGATCAGCACGGGCTTGCAGGTCTCGATGCCGATGATCATATACACAGTGGCATTCGTGCTCGGCCTTGCCGCATTCATCGTGCAGGAGACCCGGTCTAAGGCCCCGCTGCTGGACCTCTCAATATTTATGGAAGTGCGGTTCACGCTGCCCCTGGCAGCGATGTTCATCTGCTTTACCATCAGCCTGCTGATGGGGATCATCGCTCCTTTCTACTTCGAGGGGGCGCTGCACTATTCGCCGTCCTTCGTAGGCATATTGCTCTTCGTGCCCCCGGCTATCATGATCGTGGGCGCTCCCCTGGGTGGCTGGCTGGTCGATAAAAAGCCCTGGAAATACTATAGCGCCCTGGGCATGGGAATTATGGCCCTCTCGTTCCTGCTCCTCGGCTACTTCGCTTCCCGCCTGGACTTGGCGATGATGATGACCTCGCTGGTAATCTACGGCATCGGCGAGTCCATTTTCACCAGCCCGAACAGCACCGAGACCATGAGCGCGCTGCCTCGCCAAAAGACCGCCATCGCTTCCAGTGCCTCTGCAGTGGCGCGGAATCTCGGCATGGCACTCGGCGTCTCTATGGGCTCCATCATACTGAGTCTGGGCATGCCATCTGGCGTCTTCAACGCAACTCCATCGACCATAGCCGCCGTAGCGGGTAACGGCATATACCTGGCCGGCGTGCTTTGTGCGGTCGGAGCTATGCTATCGTGGCTGCTCTACGCCCGCTCCAGGTCAAAAGCCGCCTTCATGGCCCCTCACACGGCCCAATAAAACACTATTTTTTATTTTCTTTTATCCATTCCCGGGCCTTTTCTTCTATCTGCTCCTTAGGCAGGTCTTGCGTATTCAGCTCTTTCAGGTAGCTGCGCAGCTCGAAGACCGACAGCTGCTTATGCTCCCTCACAACTTCTTCCCAGAGCTTGAAGGCCATATGGTAGATCTCGCCGTTGCTTAACATAATTATAAGTTTAGAGCGGTAAGCCTTTAATCCCTTCTACGATAAATTGCATTTTTACTACCGACCGGTCGGTAGCTTTATATACTTTAACCATATAAAGGGGCTCGTGGAATACTACCGACCGGTCGGTAGTAAAAGTACAGGTGTGTAGTATATGCCCATCATGAATGATATAGAAATGATTTCGAACGATAAGACCACGAAGCAGCGCATCTTTGAAGTGGCTCTCGATCTGTTCGCGCATAAGGGCTTCGACGGGGTGTCCATGCGCGAGATCGCCGAGGCTGTTGGTATAAAAAAGGCATCGCTTTACAGCCATTTTGAGAGCAAGGACGCGCTGATCGAGCAGATATTTAACTATCCCGCCATGGCGCTGGAGACCGTAGGCCCTGAGGGCGAGGACGCGGAGAAGATGATGGTTTCCATGGGCGTCGAGGGCTACATGGCGATGGCCGGCAGCGTGTTCAACAAATGGATCGCCGCGCCCGGGATGGAGAAGGTCTGGCGTATCATCTGCATCGAGCTATACCACGACCCGCGCATCAAGGAGTTCTACGACCAGTTTACGGGCGAAGCCATCGCCTTCTGGACGTCGAATTTCAGGACCATGGGGAAGCATGGCCTCATCAAGGCCGTGAGCCCGGAAGTTCTTGCCCGGGAGTACCTGGCGTTCTACATCTATACGTTCATGGACTACTTTATCGCACACTTCGACGGCGAGGGCTCATTCCTAGGGGCTAACGAGAGGATACTGGACGAGCATATGAAATTCTTAGTCCGATCGATCAAGGCATAATTAGAATAGTATGGATAGTAGCAATCAATATATACTAGTATTAGGTATATGTCAATAACAAGTACCTTCCCAAAGTCTTGCTCAGGATAAAAATGATGGGGGAATAGAAAATGGAAGATAATTCACAGATGAATGAAATGGTAAACCGGATGATCCGGGGCATATTCAGCGATGCGCTGGGCGTCTCGATGAGGGACCCCGCCATGGCGACGTTCTTCGTAAAGGCGACGCTCGCCCAGAAGAAGGCAGCGTCCGTCCGGCAGAAGAACGAGGAGCAGGGCCTCCATGTGCCACCCGTGATGATCCTCAGCGTCACTAATAAGTGCAATTTGCATTGTGCCGGCTGCTATTCCCGGCTCGTGCCCCGTGCCATCAAGCCCGAGCTTGACGAGGCTGGCATGAGGAACGTCCTGAAGCAGGCAAGCGAGCTGGGCACGTCCATCGTACTGCTCGTGGGGGGCGAGCCTCTGACAAAGCCGGAGATATTCAACGTCACGAAGGACTTCCCCGATATGATCTTCACGCTGTTCACGAACGGCACGCTCATCGACGAGGCCGTGCTACAGAAGTTCAAGGAGCAAAAGCACGTCATACCGATCCTCAGTATGGAGGGCCACGAGAATATCACCGACCTGCGCCGGGGCTCCGGCATTTATGACCGGCTCATGAGAGACATGGCGAAGCTGTGCGAGCGGGGCATCTTCTTCGGCACGTCGCTCACCGTCACCCGTATGAACTACGACGAGGTGACCGGCGAGCCATTCGTCCGCCGCATGCGGGAGCACGGCTGCAAGGCGTTCATCTACGTGGAGTACAATCCCGTCAAGAAGGGCACCGAGGACTGGGTGGTCACCGATGCGCAGAGGGATGAGATTCTCGCCAAGATGGCCGCATATCGTAAAAGCCAACCTGGAGTATATATCGGCTTCCCGGGCGATGAGAAGGCCTTCGGCGGCTGTCTATCCTCGGGAAGAGGCTTTATCCACGTCAGCGCCTCGGGCGATATCGAGCCCTGCCCGTTCGCGCCGTTCTCCGACAGCAGCGTCCTGGACATGCCTCTAAAAGACGCCTTGAACTCGAAGCTGTTCAGGACATTAAGGGCTAACAGGGACCGGCTCATGGAGTCGAACGGCGGCTGCGCTCTCTGGAAGAACCCCGAATGGGTCAAGTCGCTGATGAGCTAGAAAGGTAATATTTTTTTTACAGTGTGGAATTACTCCCGTATTTTAAGCTTCATAAGGGCACTGAGGGCACTATTTTCACCACAGAGACACAACGGCACAATGGTCCACAAAGTCTTTTTTATAATTAAGTTACAAAGGTCACAGAGCCCGGTTCATTGGCGATCAGGGCATGAAGGATACAAGGGCATAGTAGAATGGACAAGAGCATTTTGCCATCGTGCCTTCATATCCTTTGTATCTTATAAGTTCAAAAAGCGGCTCTGTGTCCTTTGTCTCTTAATTATAAAAAAGGCTTTGTGGGCCCTAGTGAACTCCGTGCCATTGTGGTGAGAATAGTGCCTCCGTACACTCCGTGCGCTTAAAATCAGATATTCAACACAGTAATTTTCTTAAATGAAATAATGATCGTAAAAATCCCATGTAGCCCCAATAAATCATTTATCGAAAAACAAGATTCACGGTTCTCTTTTACCATCAGCGATCATATAGTAATCTGGCCCCTTCTTTATCATATCTACCGACCGGCCGGTAGATTTATATACTTTAATGGTCTATTGTTCTCTACCGGTCGGTAGGTAGAGAAGTACGAACGGCCGGTAAAGGCATGGTTTACATGGACGAGAAAACAACAGTATCGGGCGAAGTGACGACGAAGGAACGGATACTGAACGTCGCCATCGACCTGTTCGCCGTAAAAGGGTTCGACGCCGTATCGCTACGCGAGATCGCGGACGCGGCGGGCGTCCGGAAGGCAACGCTATACTACTACTTCAACACCAAGGACGAGATCCTCGAGAAGATCCTGGAATATGTCCTGGAGATCTGGGATCAGAGCAAGATAGGTAAATGGTCGGATAGCGATGATGCTGAAGCACAGATCCTCTCGATGGGGCTGGACGGGTTCATGGCCATGGCCAGCGGCGTATCCGGGAGCTGGCTGGAGGATCCCCGCATGGAGAAGATCATGAGGATCTCGTTCATCGAGCTTTACCATAATGACCAGATAAAAAATTTCATGCTGGCGTTCTTTGGCGATGGGCCGCGGTTCTTCGAGTCGAGCTTCGCTATCATGATGAAGCATAAGCTCATCAAGCCTGCGGACCCGAAAGTCCTGACCGATGAATACATGTCGTTCTACATGATGGCGCTTGTAGACCATTTTCTCCTGCGCTACGGCAGTACCCGAAACTCGTTTATCGAGGACTACGGTTCCCGCATCGAGGAGCACAATGAGTACTTTAAGAACACGGTAAGACCGTGAGAGATCAAGACAGGAAAATATTACAACAGTAAGTGAAATAGGAGGCATATAAATGGATGGATTAATGATCATAGGATTGGTCGTCATTGGCATCGTATTGATAGTCGCGGTGATAGGAATTGTCATGGGCGTCCTCTTTTGCGGGGACGTCATGAGCCTTACGGACACGAGCAGCAAGGTCCTGAGCCCGGCCGGAACGCCCGCTGGTAAAGCGCTCGTCGTATACAACCCGGGCCTTTCGGGAGCCCCGAAAAAGGCCGCCGCCGAGATCGCGGATGACCTGCAGTCGAAGGGATACACGGTTACTCTGGCCGGTATAAAGAGTTCGGCCGCCTCCAATACGTCGGGCTATGACGTGGTCATCGCCGGCGGGCCGATGTACTTCGGGAGGGTGAGCAACTCGGTCGATTCATACCTGAAGGCGCTCAAGCCGCAAAAGGACGTGGCCGTGGGAGTATTCGGGACGACCGGCTCGCCGCAGTTCAATGACGGTGATATCGCAACATTCGGCGAACAGGTGGCGACCGACCTGGGCAGCGTCACACTCGATAAAAAGGCCGCCACTAAGACGATCCGCTCGGGCGACGCCGGTAACATGGACTGCTCGGACCTCGTATCCGCCGTGGCGTAACAGGAAAGGATGTGCATGAGCATGCTTAACGAGATAAAACCGCAAAACACAAAAAAGCTGAGGATCGAGGGCGCCGGCCCTAAGATAATGGTGCCGCTGCTCGTAACGTTCGCCGCGACGGCAGGGATAAGCTACGTGTACCGGCCGGCGTTCGATTATCCGCTGGTGCCCGCCGGATGGACGCAGGCGCTCGGCGCCCTGTTCCTGGTGGTCGGCGTGGCGTTCTGGCTCCTGTCCACCGGGATGTTCCTCCTCGCATACTTCCAGGGCCGTCTGGAGACGCGGGGACCCTTCGCCATCATGCCGAACCCCATATACGGCAGCTGGATCGTCCTCGTCATACCGGGCATCTCGCTGGTGCTCAACTGGTGGCCGATCCTGCTGACCTCTGTCGTCATGTACGCCGCCCAGCGGATGTTCATCCACGAGGAGGACGATGCGCTGAGGGAGAAGTTCGGCGGGCAATATGAGGAATACCGTAAGAAGGTACTCATCAGTTTCTTATGATATAGAAGGTTAAAGATATGAGCATGCTTTATGCGCTTAAGCCTCAGAAGGACAGTCTGCTTTGCAGTTTTTCCCGCGCGCTGCTGTCAGCAGGAGTGACGCCGAACGTAGTCACCGCGGCCGGCCTGCTCATATCATTGATCGCCGGGCTGTTCGCCGCATCCGGCCATCTGTACGCGGGCATTTTCCTTTTTATCATTGGCGCCTGCCTGGATGCCGTGGACGGCTCGCTGGCGAGGTCCTGCGGGCTCACGTCTGAGTTCGGCCGGTATTTTGACAGCGTGTGCGACCGGCTCTCCGAGCTGGCATTTATCACGGGCGCGGTCGCCGGAGGCACGCCTGTCATGGCCTTTGCGGTTATCGCAGGCTCAATGCTGCTGCTGGCATCCAGGATATACAATCACAGGAAGGGTCTCAACTCGAACGCCGCCATGTTCGGCCGTCCCGAGAGGCTGGCGCTCCTGATCCTGGGCCTCTTATCGTCAGGCCCGTATAGTATAGCGTTTTTCATGCTGGCAGGCCTCCTCTGCCTCGTCTCGTCGGTTCAGGCTCTTGCATCGGGGATAAAACAGCCAAAATTGGTGAAGCCCTCGACATAGAAATATTGATGTGTAGAATGCTCGCTCGACAAGCAATGGTATGATAACGTAAAAATGAATACTTCACGATGGGCAAAAGCCCATCGTCTTATCGATTTTTCTTTTTCGGCGCCTTGACCGTAATAGCCTGCTTTTTACGGCTCTTCTCCAGGCTATCGATCTCTTCCGCGAGCCAGGGCAGGAACGTGCCCACGTCGGTGACGATGCCGATCGCCTGGGCGGTGCCGCGGTCCATTAATTTCGTGACGGTCGCCGGGTTGATGTCCACGCAAATAGTGCGCACGCTCGAGGACAGGCAGTTGCCCGTCGCGATGGAATGGAGCATGGTGGCCATCATGAGCACGATATCCGCGTCCTTGACCTGTTCCCGCATGAGGTCCTGCGCCTTCATACTGTCAGAGATGACGTCGGGCAGCGGCCCGTCGTCCCTTATCGAGCCCGCCAGCACGTAAGGTATATCGTTCACGATGCACTCGTACATTATGCCGCCTGTGAGGACGCCCTGCTTTACGGCCTCTTTCAAAGAGCCCGCGCGGGTGATCTCGCTGATGGCATACAGGTGGTGCTTATGGCCTTCCGGCGCCAGCTCAGCGGTCCTAAGGTCCATTCCCAGCGAGGTGCCGTATAAGTTGTACTCCACGTCGTGCACTGCCAGGGCGTTGCCCGCTAACAGCGCATCCACGTAACCTTTTCTTACGAGTTCCGCCAGCGCCTGCTGGCCGCCCGTGTGCACGATGGCGGGGCCGCCGACCACGACGATCTTTCCGCCTCTCTCGTGGGCCTCGAAGATCTCCTCCGCGATCTCCCTTATGAGCGACTGGGACGGCCTCTCGGACGAGACCTGGCTCCCCATGAAATCGAATATTGTGTGGCCGCGGGGCCTCTCCGGCGGCACGACGCGGATGCCGCTGTTTCCGATGACAACGCGGTCGCCTTTCTTGATATGGCCCAGAGTGGAGCAGACAGCGCTGCCGTTCCGGAGCACGATTAGCGAGTCCATCTTTTGATTCTTGACTCTGAGCCACTCGCCGTCCACCTTCACGTAGGTGGTGTGGTTTGTGGTCGAATAGAACCCTTTGGGGACGACCTTATCCTTGGGGGCTTTTACGAAGACCGCGTCCTCCGCCTCGGGCACGTAGGCACCGAGCCGGTGCAGCTCGCCGAAAATGTCGTCCAGGTGCTCCTGGTCCTTGCCCCGGATCATGAGCCTGGCGTAGCTGGTATCCGTCTTATGCTTTCCGATCTCGAACTCGAGTATCTCGAACTCGCCGTTCATGTCCATGACTTTGTCGAAGACTTTGGGTAGGAGGAAAGAGTCGATGATATGGCCCCTCAGCTCAATCTCCCGCATCGCTTCCATAAAATTCACCAATGACATTGTGGCTATTCGTAGCCGATACTGTATTGGCATCATACTATGTATATTTATATCCTGCGATGCCTCGAAGAATTCAGTAAATGAAAAAAAGGGTAGGCCTATAAAGCTTTTTCATCCATTTCGCCGGTCCGGATCTTTATGACGTTATCTACTGGAAGAATAAAGATCTTGCCATCGCCTATATCGCCTGTCCAGGCCGAGGTAGATATTGTATTAATGACTTTTTGTGCCTCGTCATCGTTTACGAAGATTTCCACTTTGACTTTAGGGAGTATTTCCCTGCGATACCAGGTATACCTGGACTCGCCGTCTTCCTTTATTTGCTGGACGGTGCCTTTCTGTTTGCCTCTGCCGTTGATCTCCGTGACGGAGATACTGTTGTATTTCGCGGCGGATAAGGCTTTTTTTACTTCTTCAAGCTTTGTAGGCCTGATAATCGCTTCGATCTTTTTCATGTCTATACACCCTGAGCCTTCGACTGTATGGTATACGTCTATATTTATAGTACCTATACAAGAAGTATGTTTCCTTGTTACTATATATAAATATTTCTCATGCTATGAACTTGTTAAACTCTAAAATACAACGGACCCTATGAAAAATAAGAGAGCATTCGCCTCAGGACGAGAGGCCAGTGACCAGGGGCAACAACAGTAAAACGTAGAGGCCCACGTGCAATAAAGCGGGAGCTGCCAGGCTGTCCGCTTTTATGGTCGCCCTGCCCCAGTAGTATCCCATGAATATCCCGATGATGAATATGACCGGAATGTAGGCGGCCTGCCCCGTGATCATATAGAACAAGACCGTCTCGAAGGCGCCGAAGACCGCCGCCTGGTAGATGTTCCCGCGTGATTCGCCCAGGATGGGAACAATGCGGGTCAGGAGCAGCCCGCGGAACCAGGCCTCCTCGACGATGCCCGCCAGGACACCGAAGATGATGACCGAGGCCGCAATCCTTAAAAATTTATCCTGGCCGAGGATGCTGCCGCCAAAGACAAAATATGCACCCGCGAGCCCGGCCACAAGACAAATTATGAGACCTGCAGCGCCTAGCCACATCGCTTTCACGTCGCCGGCATGGATATACAATTTTTTTAGCTCGTCCTTTTCGATATATACGAGTACAGCGATCGCGATGACCGATGCGATCGCGATGGCCGCTCCCAGGGCACCGGCCCAGAACGTTCCGGCCGCGGCCGGAATATCCAGGTAACGGAGAAGCTCCACGATAATGGACAGCAGGGAGAGCCCAATAAACACTAAAACGAGCGACCTGAACTGCCTCTGCTCCTTCTTTGAGCCGCCCAGTAGATAGGCCATCAGCACCAGGATGCCAAAAAGGATTATGGAAAAGGCCAGGCCCAGCAGGCTGCTTTCCCAGATCGTCTCCACCAGGAAAAGGCCATACAGTACGGCGACCATCACGGATATGCCCAGCTCCCGCGAGACCTTCGCGCCCGCCGTGGAACCGCCCTTCTGCTTTCGTGCGCCTTTTTTAACGTCGCTCATATGCCCATCTAGATGTTAACGTTCCCAATAAAGCTTGCCATACGTCAATAACGGAATGATAAAAAAGCATTCCCGCTTTTCTCCTATGCCTATTCGGAGTCCCATAGTACATAGGGGCACTCCAGGAAGAATTCGCATTACCCCAAAAACGCGTTAGAGGCAAAAAAAGTAAGAGCCCTGTGACAGGGCTCTTATGTCCAGACTTCATCTGTCCGCACTTTCGCCATCAACTCGACGGGCAGGACGAAGATCTTGCCATCGCCGAACTTGCCGGTCCTCGCGGCTCCCCGGACGACGCTAATGACCTTATCCACCTGGTCGTCTTTGATGACGACTTCTATCTTTACCTTGGGAAGCGTGTCCACTTCGACCTTCTTCCCGCGGTATTCCAGGGTGATGCCTTTTTGCTCCCCCCGCCCCTTGCTCTCGATGATCGTCAAAGCGACAAATCCCTGTTCCTCAAGGGCTTTCTTCACCGAGTCCAGCCTTTCCGGCCGGATGATCGCCTGTACCATCTTCATTCTGATCGCCTCACGAGTAGGCCCGCTCGCCATGCTGCGAGATATCCAGGCCGACATATTCTTCTTCTTCCTTTACGGTCATGCCGATCGTCGAGTCCAGGATCTTGATCAGGACGTAGGTAACGATGAACGAGTAGCACACCGATACCAGGACCGCGATGACCTGGAAGATGAACTGGTTCACGTTGCCGTACAGCAAGCCCGAGTAGCTGTTGACCGCAGTCGTGGCGAAGATGCCCGTGAGCAGGGCGCCCGTCAGGCCGCCCATGCCGTGCACCGACCAGCAATCGCAGCTCTCGTCCAGGCCCTTCTTGATGCGGAAGAGCATCGAGTAGTAGCAGATGCACGAGGCGATGACGCCGATTACGATGGCCGCCAGGGGGTCCACGTAACCCGAGGCCGGCGTGATCGCAACAAGGCCCGCTACGGCGCCGCTGGCAAAGCTCAGCGAAGCCGGACGGCCGTTCCTCCAGCTCAGGAGCATCCACGTCAGGGCGGCCGCCGCGGCCGCCGTGTTGGTCACGACGAAGGCGCTTGCGGCCAGGCCGTTCGCGGCGACCGCGCTCCCCGCGTTGAACCCGAACCAGCCGAACCACAGCAGGGATGCGCCCAATAGCGCTAACGGTATGTTACTGGGCTCCATGAGGTCTTTGCCAAAGCCGGCGCGCTTGCGTATGACGAGGGCGATCGCCAGGGCCGAGAAGCCCGAGCTGATGTGGACGACCGTGCCGCCCGCGAAGTCCAGGGCGCCGCCGGTCATCCCGATGTAGCTGCCGAGGTTCGCCAGCCAGCCGCCGCCCCACACCCAGTGGGCCAGCGGGTCATAGACCAGCGTAGTCCAGATGAGCCCGAATATGATGAACGAGGAAAGCTTGACCCTCTCGGCGAACACCGACGTAACGATGGCCAGCGTGACCGTGGCGAAGACCAACTGGAATACCATATATGCCAGAGCAGGAACGGTCAGCGTAACTCCCGCGATGACCGCCGCATCCTGGCCGACGCCATGGAGCCCCAGGAAGCTGAGGTTCCCGATGAGGCCTCCTACGTCGGGCCCGAACGCGAGGCTATACCCGAAGAGCACCCACTGGAGGCTCACCAGGGCGAACGCGACCAGCGAGAGAGTGATCATCGAAACGAGGTTCTTTCTTCGCACCAGGCCGCCGTAGAAGAACCCGACGCCGGGCGTCATGATCATGACCAGCGCCGTCGAGGCCAGCAGCCATGCCGTATCTCCTGAATTGATTACCATGTTATGTTTCACCTACAAATATGATCGATCCTGGCCAGATAGGGACGATATTATGAGCCGTTGTGTTATGAGCCAGGTATTACCGTAGGATATGTAATTCCTACAAGTTATATATATAACTTATTAATAAGTAAAATTCATAAAATCTCTTAACGTACTTGATAAACCGATAAAAAAAGAAAAGAGCAACAATAAGCCCTTAATCGTCGATACGCACTTTGCACATCTTATCCACGGGCAGGACGAAGATCTTGCCGTCCCCGACCTTGCCCGTGCGGGCACTCGCCCGAATGGTATCGATGATCGTACCGACGTCTTCGTCTTCCACGACCATCTCGAGCTTCATCTTGGGGATGGTATCGACCTCGACCTTTCTTCCCCTGTACTCCAGGGTGATGCCCTTCTGCTCGCCCCGGCCCCGGACCTCGATGATCGTCATGGCGATAAAGCCCTTATCCTCAAGGGCCTTTTTTACCGCCTCCGTCTTTTCCGGCCGAATTATCGCCTGCACCATTTTCATATATTCACCTTATGTATAGGCCCTCTCACCATGCTGGGAAATGTCGAGCCCGACATATTCCTCTTCCTCTTTGACCCTCAGGCCCATGGTCATATCTACTCCCTTAGCGAGGATAAAGGTAACTATCAGGGAATAAAGGACCGTCGCCACGATGGCGATCACCTGCACGAAGAGCTGGTGGACATTGCCCTCGAGCAGCCCGGAATAGCTGTTAATGGCCGTGGTCGCGAAGATACCGGTCATAAATACGCCCAGCAGGCCGCCTACGCCGTGGATGGACCAGGCGTCCAGGCTCTCGTCCCAGCCGCTCCGGATGCGGAACGTGAGCGCGATGTAGCAGGCGGCGGCCGCGACGATACCGATGACGAGCGCGCCGAAGATGTCCACGTAGCCCGCGGCGGGCGTGATGGCGGCCAGGCCGGAGATGGCCCCGCTGGCGACGCCCAGCGAAGCCGGCCTTCCGTCTTTCCAGCTTAACATCATCCAGACGAGGGCGCCCGCGGCGGCCGCCGTGTTCGTGACCACGATGGCGTTGACCGCCAGGCCGTTCGCCGCCAGGGCGCTGCCGCCGTTGAACCCGAACCAGCCGAACCAGAGCATGGCCATGCCGATTAAAGCGATAGGAATGTTGTTCGGCTCCATCAGGTCTTTGCCGAAGCCGATGCGCTTGCCGATGACCATGAGGATCGCGAGCGCCGAGAAGCCTGCGCTGATGTGGACGACCGCGCCGCCTGCAAAGTCCAGGACGCCTAACTGTGCCAGCCAGCCGCCGCCCCATACCCAGTGGGCGATCGGGTCATAGACGAGCGTAGTCCAGAGGAGGCCGAACACGATGAACGACGACAGCCGGACCCGCTCGGCAAATACCGAAGTGAGGATCGCCAGCGTGACCGTGGCGAAGACCATCTGGAAGAGCATGAAGAGCATCTGCGGGATGGTCAAGCTGCCCGTCGCCCCCAGGCTTACGCCATTGAGGGCGACGTTGTCGAGGCCGCCGATGAGGCCGCCCACGTCGGGCCCGAAAGCCAGGCTGTAGCCATACAGCACCCACTGGACGCTGACGAGCGCGAACGCGATGAACGACAGCGCGATCATCGATATGACATTCTTCCTCCGGACGAGCCCTCCGTAAAAGAACCCTACGCCGGGGGTCATGAGCATTACGAGCGCCGTAGCGGTTATGATCCATGCGGTATCTCCCGCGCTTATGGGCATGTTATCACCTGTTGAGCCTTGGTCATCACAATTCACCTATATTAAACACTAGCGGATAGTTATCGCCCGACGGTTTGTTATATACCGAGTATCACCATAGGATTTCCTTTTCCTATAACTCATATATATTTCTTACTATTTCATAACAATCATAAGTTATCATAATTTGTATGATTTTTTATGAAAAGGCTAAAGTTGGTTTGGCTCGTGCTTGCGCAATCAATGCATCCGGTTAATTTTAGATAAATATAAATAACATAACAAGGCAATGTTCTTCCTGATGAACTCTCCCATCCGGGTAACAGTCTCTTTCGACGAGAAATCTTACCGCAATTTCGAGGCTATGAGGGATGAGCTCGACGTGTCCCAGAGCGAGCTGATACGTCGCGCCATTAACTTTTATTACGACAATCGCGCTTCTCTTAACGGCCCGCCCGACGAGCGCGTCGCTGAGTATAAGGACATGCTCGGGAATGGGGAGCACATCATCCTCGACATAGACCACTGGCTGCTATTCCTGAAAACGGTGGAGAGCTCTTCCAGCCAGTCGGAGTTCTGGAATACGCACCGGGATATCGCGCGGTCCCATGCAGAGCAGCTTGCGAAAAAAGTCACGACGCCCGTGGAGATGATGAAGCGCCTTGAGACGTGTAACCTGCTCAAGATCAGCCGTTCCGACAGTGCCCCCAACGAGTATACGCTTTTGACCGGCTCCGGCACCCAGCGGCGTTTCGTGCGCGAGTTCCTGGAAGAGACCTTCGCGGGCATGGGATTTAACGCCAACATCAAGGAAGACTATTCTAAGCTTCGCATTACGCTGAATGGCGAAAAGAAAATACCATGACTGACTATTTCTAACTGATCTGAAGGAATACGGCACAACGGGCAAAGGAAGACAACAAATTATTAATAGTCAGAAAAACATTGTAGGCTCAATTCGGTGGGGTGGTTGCGCTTTGGTTCTATATCGGCAACCACCTCGCACCTGTCAAGGTTTAGCTGCCCGCAGACGAGAGTCGAAAACCTTGAGACAATCAATATTTTTGAAAGTCTCAATATTTATACTTATTTTAGTAAGGCTTATATCACATTGGATATTAATTATATATTCAGTCGTTTTCCAGGTCTCCCGCCGCTATTCGCATAAAATTATTTTCATGTTTTTGTGATATAACAGAGGGAGGGCTATCTATGCCGCCCCCCTCCACTTGCCGCCGGCCGCGATGCCGCATGGGAAGCGCCCGAAGGCGCCGAATGGGCCATAGTGCGGGCCGGAGAATGCTGCACTGATGTCGTCTTTGGGGCAGATACGGCCCGCCCACGCTGGGTCGACGCGGCCTTATTCGCCGGGGCGGCCGCCTGCCTGACAGTCTGAGGCGACGAGACCGACTTATACGTCGGCGTCGAGCTTTTTACCGTCTGCCTGGCCGGCTGTATATTCGTCCTTGTAACCGCGGGCGGGCCCGCGGACTTTACGCTCGCCGGCACCGTCCTGGCGTTCGGCCGGCTTTGAGTTAATGCCGCCGGGTTAGCGGCCCCCGTCACCGCCTTAGTGGCCGCATTATTCGAGGCCGGCGCCGACTTCACCGTGGTATGCTTTACAGGAGCGCTTTTTAGATGATTCGATGAAGTCCTCTGTACCGGCGTGTTCTGCAAGACTTTTGAAGACGGCTTAGACACCGCATTTAAGCCTTGCGCCGACTGCGCCACAGTCCGCTTCGCCGCATCCCCGCCAGACTTCATGCCCGCAAGAGCGGCGCCCGTATCAGGCTGTCTCTGCGATGCCCCTGATAGGCGATTTGCCGCGTGGCCCGCCGCATAGTCTGTCGCTAACCTGCCGCCGGGCACTGACCCAGGCCGGGTATTAGTTAAATCCCGGCCGGATATGGCACCTCTGTCGCCCGAAAGTACTCCTTGCCCGGTATGAGTCGTATCTCTACCGGATATGCCGCCCCTGTCGCCCATGGCATCCCGGCCTTTACCGCCATCAATGCCTCCCAGATCACCGTTTCTATTGCCGTGATCCCTTCTCGCGGCGATGGGCCTGTCATCGCCGGGCTTATCCGAATGCCTTGCGCGATATACGGACACATCATGCGGTATCCCCAGGGGCGCAACAGGCTCGGGATTCGCCAGCGGCAGCGGGTCACAGTAAGGCGTGAACCCGCCTCCATAGCCGCCGTAGCCTCCATAATCACCGTAGCCGCCGTAGCCGCCGTAGCCTCCATAACCGCCATAACCGCATGGTATGCCTCCCCATCCACAGCCTCCGAAGTCCGCGACGTTCACCACATTGACCTCGTTCACCACGTTGACCACGTTAACGTATGTATTCTCCTGGACCAGGACGTAGTTCTGCTGCAGGACACTGGCCATCTCAGGGAACCCTATAGTCGAGAAGCGGTCCGTCTCCGGGCTGTAATAGGCCGGCACCGCTTCGGGCAGCGAGAATTCGTCCAGCGTACCGTCCGGCTGCAGCAGCGACATGTCCGAGATCGAGAACCTGACCTGGGACGCGTCGGCCGACTGCACCGACATGACAGTGTTAAGGACCATCGAGTTCTTCGTCTGCAGGAGTACCTTATTCACGTCGGCCTTGTCGATGATGCTCACGGACTTCAGCCCCGTGTCCAGGGGCGAGAAGTCGATCTGGAGCGCCTTTTTATCCTGGTCAAGCACGCCCGGCAGCGGCTTATTTAATAGGTGTAGTATCGCGTAGTCCGACTCCGGGTTGCCGACGCAGAACGCGTTCACCTGGAAGTTGATCTTGTTCGCATCCTGCGAGATCACGCTGATCGAGTAGCTCATATTGTTATCGCCCTGAACGAGCCCCGTCACCTTCTCCATGCCGGGCACGCTCACGGTCTGCGGCCAGTCTTCCGGCAGCGCCTGCTGGGCCGTCGAGCATGCGGCGCATATGACGATCAGTGCCGAGACCGCCGCCATAACGCATGCGAACCTGGCGAAAACTAGCCTTGTATTCGTGCATTTTAGCATATACCATCCCCATGTGCAAAGATATGGGGCGGTTTTATATATTTATGGGCAGGTTTTATCCCTTAATGGTATTTTTTTGTAGAATAATTGTTAATAAAAGCCGCTCAAGGCTTTATCCGGCATCCGCAGGGTCCAAAAAATATATGACGACCATGCTCATTATAGGGTAAGGGATCGGATTGGCGCGTGCTCGCTTGAACCAGAGGACTTTGCTGAATATCGCCGCGGTCGCGATATTGCTGATGATCTTACTCGCGATCGGTATATTCGTGGGCAGGACGCTGACGATGAATAACGGCGACGACACGCCGACGGCCAACCCCACTGTTACTATTGTCCCTTCGTCTGTCCCGACGGCTTTGCCGTCCTACGCTCCTTCGGCCACTGCCAGTGCCACGCCCGTGCCTCCGGCTTCCGTCACGCCTTCTCCCACGGTGACTGCTACGGCTACTCCTACTGCGACGCCCACTGCGACTCCTACGCCTTCTCCTAATCTTACTCCGACTCCCACGCCTACGCCCACGCCGACTCCTGTGCCGTCGATAACGCCGACTCCTACGCCTGTCCCGATAGCCGATACGCCCTTCTACGAGAGCATCACGCCTCTCAAGCAGAAGGACCAGTTCAGCCTGGCGCCGGTGGAGAATTCCTATATTTCCGGTAATGGCCCATTGTACCTGGACCTTGCTCATTCCAACATGGGCTCGGGCTGGGCCTATCCGGGCGATACGGTCGGCGTCAGCGTGAAGATGTATAACGACGGCCCCGCCCTCGATACGACGGCGCACATGACGATGGGCCTCCAGAAATACATATACACGGACTATGGCTCCTTCTGGAGCTCGGACCTGGTCTCGGAGGAAATCGATACGCCTCTTACGGTCGGGGAAAAGACCTCGTTCACCAGGAATTTCAGCTATTCTGTGCCGAATACGACGGGCCTGAAAGGGTTCTATCGCATCACCGTGAAGTATTACATCAATGGCCAGTTCAATTGCGGCTTCGTCAAAGAGCTGAACATACTGGACCCATAAAAAAATTTGTTGTGTTGAATTACTCCCGTATTTTAAGCTTTTTAAGAGCACTGAGGGCACTATTTTTCACCACAAAGGCACGAAGAGCACGGAGGCCCACAAAGTTTTCTTTTTAGATTAAGTTACAAAGTACACAAAGCTGGTTCATTGGCGATCAGGGCACGAAGGATACAAGGGCATCGTGGAATTAATAAGAGCACTTTTTGCCATCGTGCCTTCATATCCTGTATCTTATAAGTTCAAAAAGCGGCTCGGTGTTCATTGTCTCTTAATTATAAAAAAGTCTTTGTGGGCCTCCGTGCTCTTCGTGCCTTTGTGGTGAAAAATAGTGCCCTCCGTACACTCTGAGACTTAAAAGGGCATATTCAACAAAGCATAAAACTTGAAAATGATAATCGGAAACTATCGATAAATTTGGCTATTACGCAAACGATAAAAATAAGACTACTTGCTAAACAATGACCTATCAATATTCAACGCAGCAAATATTTTGTTTTCTGGATTTTAAAAATAACCTTTTATCATAATAATGCATATCATCGGCCATGAACGCACGGGAGTTCGCCCGCCACATCGACCACACGCTACTCAGGCCCGACGCCACCGATAAAGACGTTTTATTGCTGTGCGACGAGGCCGTGGAATATGGCTTCGCCTCTGCCTGCGTGGCCTCGTGCTGGGCGGGGCTGGCGAAAAAGCGGCTCGGGGATACCGGCGTGAATACCTGCTGCGTCGTCGGGTTTCCGTTCGGCTCGGGCGCCTCGTATGCAAAGTCGTCCGAGGCATGGGCGGCCGTGGACGCGGGGGCGGATGAGATCGATGTCGTCATGAATTTCGGGTACCTGAAGACCGGCCTCATCGAGGAGGTTAAAAGAGAACTGTCCTCCGTCGTCGCAGTGGCCCAGGGCGCCACGGTCAAAGTCATCGTCGAGACGTGCTACCTGACGGACGAGGAGAAGGTGCTGGCCGCGCGCCTCGTAAAGGGCTCGGGCGCGAACTTTGTTAAGACTTCGACGGGCTACGGCCCGAAGGGCGCGACCGTCGAAGATGTCCGGCTGATCGCCCGGGAGGTGCCGGGCATAAAGATCAAGGCTTCGGGCGGCATACGCACCTTCGATGACGCGAAAAAGTTCCTGGACGCGGGCGCCTCGCGCATCGGCGCCAGCTCCGGGCCCGCCATCATGAAGGGCTTCCACTAGGCAAATAACCGGATCCTGTACCACGCCATAATACAATAAAAATATAACTATTAATATAATAAATAATGGCGATTTTATTAGAGTAGAAAAAATATTTATCACTAATAAGCTATAAAACCGATATTCTTTTAAGTAAGTAGTTTCATTACACTATATTTAGGTTAAAAAGACCTAAGTGAGGTATAATTTATGGCTACTTTCGGTATAGAATTCGTTCCGAACGTTCCAATAAAGGAACTGATCAACTATTGTAAGTTTGCAGAAGATGCTGGTCTGAACTATCTATGGATCACGGACCACTACAACAACCGCAACGTCTTTGAGAGCCTTGCCCTCATCGCGAACAACACCTCGAGGATCAAGATGGGCCCGGGCATCACCAACGCGTTCACCGCCAGCCCGGCAGTGACCGCCTCGGCGATCTGCACGCTCGACGAGATATCCGACGGCAGGGCCACCCTGGGTATCGGCCCCGGCGACCTGAGCACCCTCCCGAAGATCGGCATCCCGATGGAGACCCCCGTCGCGAGGCTTACTGAGGCCGTATCGGTCATCAGGAACCTGTGGACCGGCGCGCCTGTCAGCACCCCGGACAACAAGGTATTCAAGTTCGCCGGCGCAGGGCTGGCATACAAGCCCAAGCAGAAGGCAATCCCCGTCTACATCGGCGCACAGGGCGAGAAGATGCTCGAGACCGCCGGCAAGATCGGCGACGGTGCGTTAATTAACGCGTCCAACCCCAAGGACTTCCAGTTCGCGGTGCCCATCATCAAGAAGGCCGCCGGCGAGAAGAAGTTCGACATCGCCGCGTACACCTCGTTCGCGATCGACAACGACGCAAAGAAGGCAAAGGGCGCAGTCAAGCCCGTCGTGGCGTTCATCGCCGCGGGCGCACCCGTACCCGTCCTGCAGAGGCACGGCCTCGACCTGAACGCCGTCAACACCATCAAGGGCGGCCTGGCGAAGGGCGACTTCAAGACCGCGTTCGGCGCAGTCAACGACGCGATGATCGACGCGTTCTCAATCTACGGCACGCCCGCCGACCTGAACGCCAAGATCAAGGGCCTGACCGACATGGGCGTCACCCAGATCGTTGCCGGCTCCCCGATCGGCGCGGACAAGAACAACTCGATCCGCCTCATCGGCAAGTACGTAATACCGTAAGTGGGTTAACCTCCCACTTTCTTCTTTTATTTATTAGCGCTTTTTCCTGCGTAAGCTTTATATATCGGGTCTGGCCATTCTCAGGGATGTGCGCAACCATGGTTTATTTTCCACCGGCGGCCTGAGGCATGTTTTAACGCAGCCAGCCCGCCTCATCCTGGATTAGCGCATCGACCTGATTTTCATGATTATAACGCTTAGCTGTGCGTTTTAAACAGCCCCGTAACGTTTTCGAACTTCATTAAAAAGGATACAACTCACATGACCGAAGAAGCAAGGCACAAGTATGAATTCAAGAAACAGCTCGAGGAATTAAAGAGCAAGCAGGGCCAGGGCACCGAGCTTATCTCCCTTTATATCCCGCACGACAAGAGGATATCGGACGTTGTGGCGTACCTGCGGGACGAGCACGGCTCGTCGGCGAACATCAAGTCCAAGTCGACCCGGGACAACGTCCAGAGCGCCCTGGAGTCCATCATGTCCCGCCTCAAGTATTACAAGGAGCCCCCGGAGAACGGCATGGCCATCTTCTGTGGGGCCATCAGCATCGGCGGCGACCGCACCTCGATGGAGGCCATCACCATCGTCCCCTCACAGCCCATCACCTCCTTCTCATACAGGTGCGGCAGCAGCTTCGAGACGGATAAACTCGACGAGATGCTCGTAGACCGGAAGACCTTCGGGCTCATCGTGCTGGACCGCCGGGAGGCGACCATCGGCACGCTAAAAGGCAAAAAAGTCACGGCGCTGCGGCACCTGACCAGCACCGTCCCGGGCAAGCAGCGGAAGGGCGGCCAGTCGTCCCACCGTTTCCAGCAGCTTCGTCTCATCGCCATCAACGACTTCAACACGCGGATCGGGGACGCGGCCAACGATATCTTCCTCGCCATCGACCGGAACGACTTTCAGGGCATCCTCATCGGCGGCCCCACCCCGACGAAGGAGGAGTTCGTTAAGGGCGAGTATTTACACCACGAGCTGCAGCCCAAGATCCTGGGCCTTTTCGACATCGCCTATACGGACGAGTCCGGACTGGGCGAGCTAATGGACGCGGCCAGCGATACCCTGACCAGCCTCGAGGTGGTCAAGGAGAAGAAGCTCATGGAACGCTTCATGAGGGCGCTGGTGAGCGAGGACGGCCTGGCGGCCTACGGCGAGGACTCGGTGCGCAGCAACCTGAACATGGGGTCGGTTGACGTACTGCTGCTTTCCGAGGACCTGAGGCGCAGCCGGATCACGCTGAAGTGCCAGAACTGCGACTATGCCTCGACCACGACGGTCAAGCACCGGGCGGGCGAGAAGGCGACCCTCGACTATGGCAAGTGCCCGAAGTGCCAGTCGACGCTGAACATCGCGGAGCAGGTCGACGTGGTGGACGAGTTATCCATCACGGCCGAGCAGATGAACACCGAGGTCGAGTTCATCTCCACCGAGTTCGAAGAGGGCGAGCAGCTGTATAACGCGTTCGGCGGCATCGCGGCCATCCTGCGCTACAGGACGGGCGTGTAAAGGGGTTGTGAGTATGTACCTGGAACTTCTGGAAGAGGCCCGCTCGCTGATGGAGAAGGCCGTGGCCGATTCGGGCTACGCGTCGCCCGATATGTACCTGGGCGAATCGGCGCACGCCGACGTGAGCTCGGCGCTGCCGTTCCGGCTGGGCAAGGAATTAAAGAAAAACCCGGCGCAAATAGCAAAAGAGATCGTCTCCAGGATGGGCACGAGCGAGCACATCGGAAAGGTGGAGGCCGCCGGCCCGTACGTCAACTTTTACGCTAATGAAAAGTACCTGGCCGAGTCCCTGGACGCGATCGTTAAAAAGGGCAGGAACGGCGTCCTGCTGCCTCCTAAGAACATTAAGGTCGTCCTGGAGCACACGTCTGCCAACCCGACCGGGCCGCTGCACGTGGGCCGGGGCCGGAACCCCGTCATCGGGGACACGCTGGCCCGGGTCATGCGGAGCGGCGGCTACGATGTGCAGGTGCAGTACTACGTGGACGACATGGGCAAGCAGGAGGCCACTATCGTCTGGGGCTACGACCACCTGAATATGCTTGACGTGAAGCCGCCCGAGATAGAAAAGCCCGACCACGCCGTCGTGGAGGTCTACCGTGCGGCGACCGACATGCGGAAGTCCAACGAGGCCGTCGAGAAGGAGATCTCGGAGATACTGAACAAGTACGAGCACATGGACGCCGAAGTGGCCGTAAAGTTCAAGAAAATGGTCAACACGTGCATGGATGGCCAGAAGACTACGCTGGCCCGCATGAACGTCTTCTATGACCTGTTCGTGTGGGAATCCGACTTCGTCAGGAACGGCTCGGTTAACGAGATCGTTGACCGGCTGGCGAAGACTCCTTATGCTGAGCGCAAGAGCGGGGCGCTTGCCCTGAATCTGTCATCCTTCGGCATGGACAAGGAGTTCGTGCTCACCCGCGCCGATGGGACTTCGCTGTACACGACCAGGGACATCGCCTACCATATGTGGAAGCTCTCGAACTGCGACGAGGCCGTGAACGTTTTAGGCGAGGACCAGAAGCTCGCCATGCAGCGCCTGGACGCCACGCTAAAAATTTTAGGCGAGAAGAAGACGCCCCGGATCGTGTTCTACTCGTTCGTCTCGCTGCCCGAGGGCCGCATGTCCACCCGCAAGGGAGTCGTCGTTAACCTGGATGACCTGCTGGACGAGTCCGTGGCCCGCGCATACGTCGAGGTCGACAAGCGCCGGAATGACCTTCCAGAGGACAAGAAGCGGAAGATCGCCGACCTGGTCGGCATCGGGGCAATACGCTTCGGCATCATCCGCGTCGCCCCGGAAAAGTCGATAACCTTCAAGTGGGAAGAAGCCCTGGACTTCGAGAAGCAGGGCGCGCCGTTCATCCAGTACGCCCACGCCCGGACGTGCAGTATCTTAGAGAAGGCAAAGCCCGGACAGTTCGACGCCACCGTATTGAAAGAAAAAGAGGAGGCCGCCCTCATCAAGAAGATGGCCATGCTTCCCTACGTGGTCGATACTGCAGCGCGCGACTTGAAGCCCCACCTGATCGCCAACTATGCCCGGGAACTGGCTGAGGACTTCAATCAGTTCTACCGCTTCGTGCCCGTGCTTAACGCCGAGCCGGAGCTGCGGGAGGCCCGGCTGGCGCTGGTGGACGCGGCGAGAGTTACGCTTGCCAACACGCTGGAACTCCTGGGCATCGCCGCCCCCGAAGAGATGTAAGCCGTCCTTACGGCTTACCCGATTTTTTATTCTGCCACTTCTTGTACTGCGCCCAGAGGAACTTTCCTACGAAGTACACGATAGCCAGCCCGATGGCCAGGTAGAGTATCAGCGGTATGAGGTAGCCCGTCACGACGATTAGAGCCCCGATCATGCCGATGAACGCCCGGATGCCGTCCTTGAAGGCCGTGTCGATGCCCCAGTCGTAGGAGACCGCGGGCTCCGGCTCGGCCACGCTCGCGGTGATGGTCGAGAAGTCTACCTGGCTGCCGAGATAGTTCAGCTGCTGCTGGGTGCTCTCGATATCGCCCCTGACGCGGAACAGCTGTTGCTCAACGGCCAGCACTTCCGTCACGTTCTTGGACATGCCCATGATATCATTAAGCTGTTTTTCTTCCGACTGCAGGTTCTTGAGGCGGGCGCTCAGGTCGATGTACTGCATGGTGACGTCCGACCCGGAGCTCGACTCGGCCTTGACCTTGCCGAGGGCCTTGATCTGCGCGAGGCACGACTCGTACTGGGCTGCGGGCACCTTCACGGTGATGCTCGACTGCTTCTGGTTATTCCCGGAGAGCCAGGTGCTCGACGATTGGACGTAGCCGCCGGCCCCCTGTGCGATGTTACGGATGCCGGTGACCGTATCGTCGACCTTGCTCGTCTCCAGCGTGACCGAGGCGGTCATGATGACTTTCCGGTCGTTCACGTTTGTATAGACGCTGCCGGGGGTGCCCGTCGCCACGGGCGTCGTATAGCCTGTGTACGATGACGACGAGTCCTGGGTGCCGCCATAGCCCGGCGCCGCAAGCGGCGGAGCATAGTTCGAAGAGCCGCCCGTGTAGCTTTTCTCGCCGGGCGAGGACGTAGGCGATCCACCGCCAAGGCCGGAAGTGCAGCCCGACAAGAGAGCGAACGATACGACGCAGAGTATCGCTATAGCCATTAATCCCTTTTTGATCGATGAATGAGAGTTCATAATAGTTTATGATGCCATCTGTTTATATAAAAATGGCTTTGACTGCAAGCCGATTCGTAGCTATTAAGCCAAAAGAGAAATATATGTGCACGTATCTGTTTAGTGCATTCATCTGTGTGGACTCGTGGGGTAGCCAGGATATCCTACCGGGCTTCGGACCCGGAGACCCGCGTTCGAATCGCGGCGAGTCCGTTTTCTATTTTAACAGGCGCGCTGGCTCCAGGCTTATCCTGCTTTTTATGACGGTCCCGAAGCTTGAGAGCCCTTCGGGCGTCGTCGAAAAAACCGTATCGCCCAGCATCGCCATGGACGCCATGCCGTCGAACGCCTCGACCGTCTCGATCGCATCCAGTGCTTTTTTACTGATGAGGCCTGTATCGACGGAGAACTTCCTGGAGAGCCGCATAAAATGATCAAACGTCGGGGCCTTCAGCAGCTCTTTCAGGCACTTCTTCCCGGCTACATTGATGAGGGCTTTCTCCTTCGGGTCCGACAGGACGCTCTTCGTCGATATGGGGCCGAAGTGTACGCAGTAGACGTCCCTCGCATCGATGGGGATACGGTCCAGCGTGAACGGCGTGCCCGGCCGTGTCCTGATCACGATGCCTCCCAGCGTCATGCCCGCCACGTCGCCCAGCCCCGTCCTGTTCTTCACTTCTGCCACGTGAGCGGCGTATGCGAGCTCATTATAAGTCTTGCCCAGCCCGAGGGCGCTGTTTATGGCCAGCGCCGTGCTGAACGCCCCGGCGCCGCTGGCGCCGAAGCCGCCCCCGACGGGCATGTCCAGGTCGCTCTCGACGTGGACGGGCTTATCCGCCAATAATTCGATGACCGTCCTTGTCGTCGGCGCATCCGAGGGCACGCCGTCGACGTAGACTTCGGCCGTGTTCGAGGGCCAGGCCGTCGTGCTCACGCCCCCTTCCAGCGTGAAGCCGCAGCCGCAGGAGCCTGCCTTGAGCGGGTCCGGATCGTCGTGGGCGTAAAAGAAGCCCGTGATGTGGGAAGGCGCGAACGCCTTGCCGATCATTGGAAGTACTCCGAGACGGCGTCCAGGATCTCGCCGGCCACCAGGCTCTTCAGGCCTGAGACGTGCCCGATGCCGCCGTCGGCCTTTATGATATAGACGTCGTTATACTCCGGGTCCCGGATGCCGCCGAACTTATTGGCGACCACCAGGTTCGCCATTGAGCGGTCCATGGCTTTAAATGCCTTATCGATGAGCGCATCGTCGCCCAAGGACTCGGCCTTGAACGCCACGATGAAAACCCCGGGAAAGTCGTGCCGCACCCGGTCAAGCAGTTTCTCCGCCGGCTTCAGCTTCAGCGTGACCGGCTTTTCGGAGCTCAGCTTTTCCAGCGCCGGATCCACGGTAAAGTCGGAGATTGCCGCCGCGCTGATGTAAATATCATAGCCCTTCCCGAGCTCGTCCATGACGGCCTTTTTCATGTCGCTGAAGCCGTCGGCGAACACGTCCCGGATGCCCCGGACGTTCATCTTCGTACGGTGTACGACAGTCACGTCGGCACCGCGGCGGTATGCTTCCAGCGCCAGCTCCTCGCCCATGCGCCCGGTGCTCCTGCTGGTCAGTACCCGTATCGGGTCTATTGCCTCAAAGTTCGGGCCGCCCGTAATGAGGGCTTTCAAGCCCTTCAGCGGTGAATCGGCGAGCGTCCTTTCCACGGCGAGCACGATCTCGTCCACGGAGGGCATCTTGGCCGCGCCCTCCTCTATTTTTGGCATGATGAACTTGATGCCTGCCGATTCCAGCTTCCGGATGTTCTCTTTCACGATGGCATGTTCGAACATGGAGCCGTGCATGGCGGGGACGATGATGATGGGTATATTCGAGCCGATGGCGGTCGTGGCGAACGTGGTCACGGGCGTGTCGTCGATGCCCGACGCGATCTTGCCGATGGTGTTCGCGGTGCACGGCGCGATCAAAAGCAGATCGCAGGCCTCCTTCCGGCGCCCGCAAAAGGCGACGTGCTCCACGTCGCCCGTAATTTCAGTGATCGCCTTTCTCCCGGTCGCGTACTCCAGCGCATAGGGGCTGATGATGGCCTGCGCCGCCTGGCTCATCACACCCTGAACGTCGGCTCCGTGCCTGATTAATTCCCGGGCCAGCTTCACGGTCTCAACGGCCGCGATGCTGCCCGTGACGCAGAGAACGATGCGCTTATCATCCAGAGAATGGCTTTTCGTGGACTTCAGGTCCAGCGTGGGGTGCGAGACATCCATTGCTAAGGCCTCGAACTAATATCTGGCATGAAAGACATTAACATTTCTATCGGGCTGACCTAATCTATTTATACTTCAAAGATACAATCACGACACAATTACCTGAGGCAATCAATATTTTAGGAGTATTTCAAATGGCAAAAGGCAAGGATTCCCGTGCCCGGAAGAAGGGCAGCAACCTGAAGGCATGCAGGGAGTGCCACAGCCTCGTCGAAGGCGACGTGTGCCCCATGTGCCAGTCGAGCTCGCTGAGCGAGGACTGGAGCGGCTACTTAGTGATCGTCGACCCGCTGAAGTCCGAGATCGCGAAGCTCATGGGCATCAAGAGGCCCGGCAAGTTCGCGCTGAAGGTGCGGTAAAGTTGGCCTACAGGCTGACCGCGGCGCTGCGCGATCGGCTGAAGACGCCGTTCGGTAAGCTCTATCGCTGTAACAGTGACACGTGCCTCAGGGACATCGTCCGGAGCTACCGGAGTCTGCCGAAGGTCATCGCCATCGGCGATGTGACCGCATATCATCTTTTACGGGCCGGCATCGTGCCGGACATGTGCATCGTGGACGACATGACCATGCGCCTGCCCGTGGACTACGAGATCCGGAAGGGCACGGCCCACGAGTCCTTTAAGGACATCGTCGTGAAGAACCCGGCCGGCGTGGTCTCGCAGGAGCTCATCGACGCCATTAAGGATAACATGCTCTCCAGGGGCCACGTCCGCATCTTCGTGGACGGCGAGGAGGACCTGGCCGTCATCCCCGCGTGCGAGTACGCGCCCGTCGGCTCTTTAGTCCTATACGGCCAGCCGAATGAGGGCGTCGTGGCCGTCGAGGTCACGCCCGAGAAGAAGCGCGAGACCCTTCTGCTCATGCAGCAGATGGTCAAAGAGTAGTGCCCGGGCCAGTAAAATTATATATACATTGTACGCCCGTAATATGAAAACACAACTGGAGCAATCTGGTGATAGAAATGGACATAAAAGTACTTGAAGAAAAGAAGAACCCGCTCCTCCAGAGGCGCGAGGTAAAGTTCAGCGTATCTCACAACCTGGGCACCCCGTCCAGGGACGAGATCAAGGCGAAGATCGCCGC
>NZ_DATJPM010000031.1 GCF_035506375.1 Methanocella sp. | reverse complement strand
GAGAAGAGCACCATCGAATAGACGAGCACGCCGATGCAGACGAGGCCCAGCACGTTGCCCAGGACGTTCGAAGGATCCATCGGCACGGCATAGACATACAGGGCGTACACCGAGCCCAGAAAGAGCAGGGTTGCGAACGGTATTCTCATCATCTCTAAAGTCCTCGTGTCCATGTCGACCAAAATCCTGGATAGTAGCGAATCCGGGGATATATTATCGCAGGTAATACATATCCTTTCTGATTTAGAGAAGGAAAAAACGGAAAAAGAAGTGAATGGCGCTGTATTACGCGGCCGGCTCTCTCGCCTTTGATGCGTCGGCGACGGGCGCGGGGGACGCGGTGCGGCCCAGGTACTCGTTCAGCGAGAGTATGCTCATCTTCCGCTTCCCCATGGCGGTGATGGCGTCGGCGGACGCCCGGACGGCCTGGATGGTGGTCAGGTAGGGGACGTCGAAGTCGATGGCGGCCCGCCGAATGCGGCTGCCGTCCTTCCTCGCCATCTTGGAGGTCGGCGTATTGATGATCAGGTCGACCTTGCCCCTTCTCATTAAATCGATGACGTTGGGGCTGCCCTCGTGGACCTTGCTGATGAGCGTCACCGGGATGCCCTGGGCTTCCAGGTACTTCTTGGTGCCCGTGGTGCCTATCAATTTTAAACCGCTGGAAGAGAGCATCTTTGCCAGCCGGGCCATCTCCTTCTTGTCCTCATCCCGGACGGATATGAAGACCGTGCCTTCGAGCGGAAGCGAGTTGAAGGCCGACTGCTCGGCCTTGAAGAACGCCGCGCCGAAGTCCGTATCGATGCCCATGACCTCGCCCGTCGAGCGCATCTCGGGGCCCAGCAGCGGGTCCGCGCCCGGCAGCTTATCGAAGGGCAGCACGACCTCCTTCACGGATACGTACTTCGGCTTCGGCTCCTCCGTGTAGCCCATGTCCTTTAATGAATATCCGATTATTACTTTAGCGGCTATCTTTGCGAGCGGCAGGCCCGTCGCCTTGCTCACGAACGGTATCGTCCGGGACGAGCGCGGGTTCGCTTCGAGGACGTAGACCTTGCCGTCCTTGAAGGCCATCTGGATGTTGACGCAGCCGATGACGTGCAGCGAGAGCGCGATCTTCCTCACGATGTCGCGCACCTGGTCCTGAACTTCCTTCGAGAGCGATTGCGGGGGAATGACGCATGCCGAGTCGCCAGAGTGGATGCCGGCTTCCTCGATGTGCTCCATGATGGCGCCGATCAATACGTCAGTGCCGTCGCTGACGGCGTCCACGTCGATCTCCGTGGCGTCCTCGAGGAAGTCGTCGATGAGCACCGGGTGCTTGCGGGATACTTTGACCGCCTCGGTCATGTACCTCTCCAGGTCGGCCTCGTCGTAGACGATCTCCATGGCCCTGCCGCCGAGAACGTATGACGGCCTCACGAGGATCGGGTAGCCGATGCGGGCCGCTTCGACCTTCGCCTCGTCCGTCGAGTAGGCGATGCCGTGCTCCGGCTGGAGGATGCCCATCTCCTTCATCATGCGGCCCCACAGGTCCCGGTCCTCGGCGATGTTCATGTTATCCGGGCTGGTGCCGATGATGATGGTGTTGAGGTCCTTGCGCCGGTTGAGCTCCATCTGGAGGGGTATGGCCATGTTGACGGAGGTCTGGCCGCCGAACTGGACCATGACTCCGTAGGGGCGCTCCTTTTCTATGATGTTCATCACGTGCTCGAGCGTGATGGGCTCGAAGAACAGCTTGTCGGACACGTCGAAGTCCGTCGAGACGGTCTCCGGGTTATTGTTGATGATGTGGGCCTCGATGCCCGACTCCCGGAGCGCATTCACGGCATGAACGGTGCAGTAGTCGAACTCGATTCCCTGGCCGATGCGGATGGGCCCGGCGCCGATGATGAGCACCTTCTTTTTATCGGTAGGGGTCAGCTCGCACTCCTGCTCGTATGAAGAATAATAGTATGGCGTCTTCGCGGCGAACTCGGCGGCGCAGGTGTCGACCATCTTAAAGGTGGGGATGATGCCGTACTTGTGGCGCATGTCGCTGATGGCTTCGGGCGAGGTGTTCCTTAGCTGGGCGATCCACTCGTCAGTGAAGCCCATGCGCTTCGCTTTTCTTAATATTTCCGGGTCGATATTCCCCTTGATCGTGTCGGCCATATCCACGATGTTCTTTATCTTGCGGATGAACCAGGGGTCGATGTTAGTAAGCTTGGCGATCTGGTCGATCGTGAAAGCGCCAGTCTGAAGCGCCTTATAGATGACGAACATGCGCTCGTGCGTTGGATTTTTAAGCAGGTCGGACATCTCGGCCCGGGACCAGTTCCCGTAGCCCCAGAACTCGCTGATGTCCAGCGAATTCAACGCCTTCTGGTACGCCTCTTCGTAAGTCCTTCCGATCGCCATGACCTCGCCCGTGGACTTCATGGACGTGGTGATGTGCTTATCGGCGTTCTTGAACTTGTCGAAGGGCCACCTGGGTATTTTTACGACGACGTAGTCGATGGTCGGCTCGAACGAGGCGGGGGTCTCCATGGTGACCTTATTCTGGATCTCGTCCAGCCGGAGGCCGATGGCGATCTTGGCGGCGATGCGTGCGATGGGGTAGCCGGTCGCCTTGCTTGCCAGCGCCGATGACCGTGAAACTCTTGGATTGACTTCCACGATCCTGTAGTCGCCGTCGTTCCAGGCGAACTGGATGTTACAGCCGCCCTCGATCCCGAGAGCGCGGATGATCTTGATGGCCGCCGAGCGGAGCGTCTGGTGGTCAGCGTCGGACAGCGTCTGCGACGGCGTGACGACGATGGACTCGCCGGTATGGATTCCCATCGGGTCGATGTTCTCCATGTTACAGATGGTGATGCAGGTATCGCTGGCGTCCCGCATGACCTCGTACTCGAACTCCTTCCAGCCGAGAACGCTCTCCTCGACGAGGATCTGGTGGATGCGGGACTTGTTGAGGCCTAGCTCTGCGATGTGCCGGACGTCCTGGACGGTGTGGGCCACGCCGCTGCCCGTGCCGCCCAGCGTGAAAGCCGACCTGATAATGAGGGGTAATCCTAGCTTATCGATGACGGCGACGGCCTCGTCCACGGTGTGGCAGGCGTAGGACCTCGGCACCTTCTCGCCGATGGCCTCCATGGCGTGCTTGAACCGGTCCCGGTCTTCGGTATCATAGATGGCCTTCAGCGGGGTGCCCAGTATTTTAACGTTATATTTCTCGAGCACGCCCATCTCGGCAAGCTCCGACGTGATGTTCAGGCCGGTCTGGCCGCCGAGGCCCGCTAAAATGCCGTCCGGGCGCTCCCGCTCGATGATCTGGGCGACCACGTCGGGCGTTATGGGCTCGATGTAGACGGCGTCCGCCGACTCGGGGTCCGTCATGATAGTCGCCGGGTTAGAATTCACTAAAACGACCTCGATGCCTTCCTCTCTCAGAGAGCGGCATGCCTGGCTGCCCGAAAAGTCGAACTCGGCCGCCTGGCCGATTAAAATAGGGCCGCTGCCGATGAGCAGCACTTTTTTGACGTCCTGTCGCCTGGGCATTACCACTCACCTGCCTTTTTCAGTAACGTATCGAAGAACCAGTTCGTATCCCGGGGCCCGGGGCTCGCCTCCGGGTGGTACTGGACGCTCATGATGCGCATCTTATCATTCTTCATCCCCTCGACCGTGCCGTCGTTGGCGTTGACCTGCGTCATTTGCAAACCGGTCCCCTCGACGCTCTTCGGGTCGACGGCATAGCCGTGGTTCTGGCTGGTGATATAGACCTTTTTGTCGATGAGGTCGATTACCGGCTGGTTGGCGCCACGGTGGCCGAATTTGAGCTTATAGGTGCTGGCGCCCATGGCCAGCCCGATGATCTGGTGCCCGAGACAGATGCCGAACACGGGAAGCTGCCCCGCTGCTTGCCTGGCCACTGAGATGCCGTTCTTCGCGTCCTGCGGGTCGCCGGGGCCGTTAGACAGTAATATTACGTCCGGCTTATAATCCTTGATGGCTTCGTAAGACGTATTCGCCGGCACAACGATCACGTACGCGTTCCTGCGCGCCAGGCTGTTGATGATGTTCCTCTTGGCGCCGAAGTCCATGACGACGACCCTCGGGCCGCTGCCCTTGATCTCGTAGGGCTGCCGGCAGGTGACCTTCTCGACGAGCAGCGGGTCCGGCCTGGAGTTCTTCGCCAGCTCGACGGCCCTCTCGCCGTCGTCGCTGCCGACGATGAGCGCGGAACGCATGGTGCCGTAGGTCCGGGTCTTTATGGTGAGCATGCGCGTGTCCACTTCGGCGATGCCCGATATTTTCTCGTCAGTAAGGAAGGCGTCCAGGGACCTCTTAAAGCGCGGGTGAGACGGATGGGCGCATTTCTCACGGACAACCAGAGCCTCGGCCTTGATGCCGTCCGACTGGAAGTTGGCGTCGTTGACGCCATAGTTACCGATTAAAGGATAAGTGAAAAGAAGAATCTGGCCCTTATACGAAGGGTCGGTGAGCGCTTCCTCGTAGCCGGTGTACGGAGTCGCAAAAACCAGTTCGCCGAGGGTCGTGCCTTCGCGGCCGAACCCTTCCCCGGGCACGCAGGTGCCGTCTTCCAACCCTAATACTGCCTTCATGATTCTCGATACCTGTGCTACATATCCGCATTTTGGTTATATATTTTGCGATGCGCGGCACGAGGCAAAATCCGGCCACCAATCAGCCGGTTTGGTTTTTTCCGCCGCGCATATAGGACGCGTTTTTTTACCCGGCCGGTATAATGAGATTAATGCCGTCGAGACGGGAAAAGCAGGGCCCTGTCTAAAAAACGATAAATATCCGGCATTTCATAGACTAATATGCATAGCAATGGAGAATAACCGTATGATATTTGCCACTCTCAAGGAGGTCCTGGACAGGGCCAGGGCCGGTAAGTACGCCGTCGGGGCGTTCAACATCAACGACATGGAGATCGCGAAAGCCATTGGCGGGGCCGCGAAAGAGGAAAGATCGCCCGTGATTTTAGCCGTATCTCCGAGCGCCATTAAGTACGCCGGCATCGAGTACATTTACGAGATCGCGCGGGTGACGGCCGATAATTCGGGCGTTCCCACCGTGCTGCACCTGGACCACGGCACTAGCTTCGACGACTGCATCCAGTGCATCCGCTACGGGTGGTCGTCCGTCATGTTCGACGGCTCGAAGCTGCCGTTCGAGGAGAACGTGAAGCAGACCGCCGACATCGTGCGCATCGCCCACGCGGCGGGCGTGTCGGTGGAGGCCGAGCTGGGTAAATTAGCGGGCGTGGAGGGGCATGTCTCCGTGGAGGAGAAGGACGCGATCTTCACGAACCCCGGGGAGGCGAAGCTCTTCGTGGACAGGACGGGCGTGGACGCCCTGGCCGTGGCCATAGGCACGTCACACGGCGCCTACAAGTTCAAGGGCGAGGCGAACCTGGACTTCCCGAGGCTGGAGAATATCGAGAAGCTCGTGAACATGCCGATCGTTTTGCATGGCGCCTCGGGCGTCCCGAAGTACGTGCTGGACAAGGCCGCGAAGTACGGTGCAAAGCTGCCGGGCGCGGCCGGGGTCCCCAACGATGCCATCAAGACGGCCATCAGCCTGGGCGTGGCCAAGATCAACATCGACACGGACATCCGGCTGGCCATGACCGCGGCCATACGCCAGGTGCTCGCCGAGAAGCCGGAGGAGTTCGATCCGCGCAAGATATTCGGCCCCGCGGAGGACGCCATGAAGGCCGTGGCGAAGGGCAAGATGCAATTATTCGGAAGCTCGGGGAGGGCGTAGGCATGTCGGACATTAAGAAAATTGGCATTTTAACGGGCGGCGGCGACTGCCCGGGCCTGAACGCGGTGATCCGCGCCGTCGTGTTCAAGGCGAGCGAGTACGGCTGGCAGGTCATGGGCGTCCGGTACGGCTGGAAGGGCATGCTCAACGCGGACGCAATTACACTTACAAAGGCGGACGTGAAGGACATCCTGCCGCTGGGCGGCACCATCCTGAAGACCTCAAGGACGAACCCGTACAAGGTCGACGGCGGCGAGGCGAAGGTCCTGGAGAACGCCCGTAAATTAAACATCGACTGTTTAGTGGCTGTTGGCGGCGAGGACACGCTGGGCGTGGCCAACAAGCTCACGAAGGCGGGCCTGAAGTGCGTGGGCGTCCCCAAGACCATCGACAACGACCTGGGCGCCACCGATTACACGTTCGGCTACCAGACCGCCGTCCAGATCGCCTCGGACTCCATGGACCGGCTTCACACGACCGCGAAAAGCCATGACCGCGTCCTGGTCTGCGAGATCATGGGCCGGCACGCCGGCTGGATGACCGTGGACGCGGGCACGTCGGCCAGCGCCCACTGGATCTTCACCCCCGAAATTAAGGGCAGCGTCGGCGACTGCTGTAAAATGCTCAAAGAGCGCTACGCGAGGGGCGACAAATACGGCATCATCGCCGTCGCCGAGGGCTCCGAGTTCAGCGACCTCGACGTGAAGGCCGCTTCGCAGTCGACCGATGCCTTCGGCCACGTGAGGCTCGGGGGCGTGGCGGAGACGCTGGCCAAGGAGATCGAGAAGTGCACGGGCATCGAGACGAGGCACGTCGTGCTAGGCCACACCCAGAGGGGCGGCTCGCCGCTGGCTTACGACCGCATCCTGGCAACTCGCCTGGGCTATAAGGCCGCCGAGATGATCAAGGACGGCCAGTTCGCCATGATGTCGAGCCTCCGGGGCGAGAGGATCGATGCAGTGCCCATCGAGGAGGCCGTCAAGGCCCTCAAGACCGTGCCCCAGCAGTACTACGACGCCGCGAAGACGTTCTTCGGGTAAATAAAAGTCACTTTTCCTTTTTTCGTTTTGAATAAGTTTTAATGTTACTGCTTAAGTCTGCGAAGACCGTTCACGGGCTTGTATCTCTTTGCGGTCTGAATAGGTTGGAAGGACATTTAAATAAGGTTTATGTACCATTAGCCCGATTTTCTACTGAATGCTTAGAGAGAAACTGGCCACGCTGACACTACTATCGCTATTCCTGATTATGCTCATGCCCGTAGTGGCAGCCCAGAGCGCCCCCTCGATCGAGGAGTTCAAGTACCCGAACGGCACGACCATCGATGCCATGTGCGTGGACAGCCATGGCAATGTGTGGCTCGCCGAGAGCTCGCCCGCGTACCTCTTCAAGCTAGACTCAATGACCGGCAACTTCAGCCGCTACGTGATACCCACGGGCGGGGACACCATGTTCGCCGGCATGAGCGCCGAGGGCAGCGCGTATATATGGATGGCAGACGAGAGCGGGCAACAGATCATCGGCTACGACGTCAGTAAAAATAAATTCTATAACTTTACCTTTCCGCTGAAGCTCAACCCTATGGACGTCATCGCGCAGGACAACTACCTGTGGGTGGCCTGCAACATGGAGCTGGGCCGCATCGACATGGACACCAACGAGCTGAAGGACTTCTACGTGGACCGCTATGACGCCTCGCTGGCGGACCTGGCCATGGACCGCACGGGAAATATATGGTTCGTGGAATACTCGTCGGGCAAGGTGGGAGGGTACTCCCGCATGGACGACCGGGTCCACATATTCCCCATACCGGCGGCCGACTCGAAGCCCACGTGCCTGGGCATCGACTCCCAGGGCCGCCTCTGGTTCCTGGAGAGCGCGACTAACAAGCTTGGCATGTTCGACACGAGCCTGAATAGCTTTAAGGAGATCGACCTGCCCCGGCTGGATGGGAAGCAGGTGTACGGAAAGCGCCTGGCCGTGGACGCGGACGATAACGTCTGGCTCACGGATACGGCCAACGGCCGTGTCATTAAATATTACACGGTGAAGGACGTTTTCGTGCCCGTAAGCCTGAGCGGCAGCAAGTACTATCCCACGTTCATCGAGGCGGACGGTAACACGATATGGGTCGTCGAGAGCGGCGCCACTTCGCTCGCGAAGATACGGGCCGACCCGCTGTATGGCCTGGAGGCCACGCCCACGCCTACGGCCGCGCCCACCGAAGCCCCGAGCGCCACGCCCACGCCGAAGCCTTCGCCCGGGTTTGAGGCATTGGCTGTGCTGGGCGCAGTGTGTATCGCGGGAAAAAGTCTCATTAAGAATTAGTCGATGCGGGCGTCCACGACGACGTGCCACACGCCCGGCGAGTATTTCTTTACTTTTATCGTTTCCAGGATCTCGGCGCTCCGGCCTTGCACTTTAGCCGCATTTTTTATGTTCTCGATGGGCCGGCCGAACACGAGCTTATCCGGCGTGGTCTCGTGGTAATGTAAAATGCCACCCGGCCTCAGCGCCCGGATGCCCCAGGGCAGGTACTCCTGCGTCGTGCCCACGTAGCCCATGATGGCACGGTCCGCCCACCCTGCCGGCGTCTTCTCGCGGCAGTCGCCCGGTACGGGCTCGACGATATCCTCGACGTGGTTGAGCCGGACGTTCTCGCATAGATAGCCGTACGACTCCGGGTTCAGCTCGATGGCCAGTATCTTTTCGGGCCTGGCGTGGACGGCCATGGGCAGAGTAAAGTATCCTATTCCGGCGAACATGTCCACCACTTTTTCGCCCTTGCCCACGGTGCCCATCCGCTGCCGCTCGTAGAAGTTCCCCTGCGAGAACATGACCTTCGCCACGTCGAGCTTATAGACCACGTAGTTCTCCTTGTGCAGCGTCTCGGTGCCGTCGCCGGCCAGCTTCTCGAACACCGGCTGGCGGTACTCGCCCGCAATACGGTGGGTCTCCATAACGGTCTTACACCGAGGATACAGCTTCAAAAGGCCGTCGGCGATCAACGCCTTTTTGGGCTGAAGCACGGGAGGGACATGCACCAGCAATACCTCCCCGATGACCTGCCATCCCCGGGGAAGCGCCGCCAGCTCCTCCGCCGTTAAAAGATCCTTCAAAAGAGATGCCAGGGGGTCCGTCGGAACGGGAGTGCCCCGGCGCTCGTTGAACATCTTCGAGTTATTCTTCCCCACGGCCGCCTCCGGGCAGCAAGAACACGCCGTCCTTCGTTTTTATGACCCGCACGTCGTCGCCCGGCTTCTTATTGAGAAAAGTGGGGCGCTTGATGGTGAGGGGGACGTATGAGACGGGGTCCAGTATCTGGACCGAGTTCCCGTCCTCGGACACGAGCACCGTGGACGTGCCCTCGCCCGCGCTCGCCACCTTCTCGGGCTCCTCTTCGGCCTCGATGGAGGTGGAGAAGCCGCTGGCCAGGTCGGTGCCGGCGATGCGCCGCCCCACCTTCTCGACGAGCACCAGGCCGTTGTGCATGCGCACGATGTCGCCCGGGACAATGCCGGGCAGGCGCACGGCGAACGTTACCCGGTAGAGCCCTTTGCCCTCCTTTTCGCCCACGAGCTTTGGCGACTCGATTATGGTCCCGCCCATCTCGTTCACGATGGACCGCGAGATCTGCCTTGCCGAAGCGGTCGAGCCCATGTAAATGTCGGCGCCCTCGGGAAGCTCCATGATGTCGGACACGAACGCCAGCCGGTCGCCGGCCTTTTCGGCCCTGACCATGTTATCGTCCGCGATCTTCATGCACCGCGCTATCTCTTTCTTCGTCGGCAGCCGGCCGCTGGCCCGGATCTGTATGATGGCCTCGTAGTAGCCGCCCGCTATCCTCGAGCACACGTCGCACGTCTCCTTGCGGATGCGGGCCTCGACGTCCGCCTCGGTCTTCACGTGCCTGCCCTCGATGGCCCCCTCCACGGTGACGTGGGCCTTTAGGATGTTCGGGTTGACGAAATCGGAGGAGATGGTGACGGCCTGGTCCTTTACGTCCTTATTGACGTTAAGCAATAGCCGGATGTTTTTATTAGTCGCCTTTTTAACAAGCTCCTCGTACGTCTTCAGCTTCGTCGATACCCAGAGCTCGCCGACCTTATAGGACGGGCACTTGGCGCAGATGACCACCTCGATAACCCGGGGGATGTCGAAGACTACGTACTTCTCGGCGAAGCATGCCTCGCAGAGCCCCTCCTGCGTCGTCTCCCTGCCGCAGCGGGGACAAAATAGGCTGGAAGTAGTGACCATGACAATCTAACAGAGTCTATTTTAATACAAATATGTGATGGCTGCCGCGCGCCGGCGGCGGCCGGATCAAAACAGCATCAGGAAGCTTTCGCAGGTCTCGGGGCCCGCGCCCTTCAGGCAATACTCGCCCTCGACGAAGGACAGCTTGAGCTTTTCCCTGCCGTCGGACTTCAGGGCCCGGTCGATATATGCCCGGACGGAGTTATAGCCGCTCGCGATATCAACGAAGACCCGGGCGTTGTCCCGGATAGCCTCAAGCTGCGGCACGATGGCCGCGGCATCGGCCTTCGATACTTCGTTCGCGATGTCCCTTATGTCCTCGTCGCTGAGGAATGATACCATGTAAATATCGTAATCGAACAGCTTTTTCTTTATGTCGGGAAGCAGTGCCGCGGTGGCAGCCTCGCCGAGCAGGATCGCCTCGGAGAGCGACTCGAAAAGCTCGTCGTTGTACACCATCTCGCCTACTTTCTGCGCTGCAACGGCCCTGGCCGGAGCGCTCGTTTTCTTTACTGTTTTTGCCTTTACAACAGTAGTCTTAGGCTTCGCCTTGGGCTTCGGAGCCGTGGCTTTTTTAGCAGGCGCCTTCGGCTTCGCCGCCGCTTTCTCAGGCTTCGCCTTGGGCTTCTTGCTCGCCGTTACCATAGGACCATCTCCCTGGGATATTAAATATTGAATTTGGAAGTAATCATATTTAACCCTTAGTCTCCCTACGGCACGTTTTTTTCTATAATTTAGATTTTAGTACTTCCGTGTCAAAAAATCGAGCTTTTTGACATCTGTGGAGAAATCCACGATTTTATAATGAAATGCTCTCAGCCTACTCGCGGTGGATATAGTCGTCATACTTGCTCTCGCCGACCTTGACGGGCTCATAGCCTAGCCTCCGGCCCTGGGAGGCCTCGAACAGGTCCCCGTAGTACCTGAGCGTGCACAGGATGCCGTCCTGCTCCAGCCGCCGTGACGACGTGACGACCATCCGCCTCGGGATATATCTCGTCCGCCCCATCTTACGCAGCTTTATGCTCATGTCCAGGTCCTCGAGGTGGCAGAGCCGGAACCCGCCCAGCAGCTCGAAAGTATCGCGGCGCATGCACAGGTTGAACCCGGGCAGCGTGGCCGCGCAGAAGGCGCTGCGGAGCACGTAATACACGTTTGTCACGTATTCCGCGCCCATGAGCTTCGGGCTCCGGCGGGTGAACCTGAAGGCGCAGGAGGCCCCGAGCAGCCGATGGTCCCGGAAAGCCTCATAGACCGTGTCCAGGTATCCCGGAAGGGCGACCGTGTCCGAGTCTATGAAAACGAGAATATCGCCGGATGCGAGCCTGGCGCCCTCATTCCGGGCCCGTGCAGTCCCCCTCCCGGAACAGACGACCACCTTGTCCGTGTACTCCCTCGCGATGGCGACGGTCCCGTCCGTGCTGCCGGAGTCGGCGACGATGAGCTCGAAGGAGCGGCCCGTCCGCTGCGATACGATGGACTCGAGGCAGGCGCGGATGCGCTTTTCCTCGTTGAATGCCGGGACGATGACCGAGAAATCCATGATAGCCTCAGGGCAATCTTTCACGCTTCAAGGCATAAATCTTTAGCGGAAAAATATTTAAGTTTAGGCGTTCCTAATATGTTTAGGTATACCTAAAGGTGGTCAGGATGAGAAAGAACATCACGGAAGAGTACCTCGAGACGATACTGTACCTGACAAAGGGCGGCCGGATAGCCAAGACCAAGGACATTGCGGACTCCATGGGCATCAAGCCGCCCAGCGTGAGCGAGATGCTCGCCAAGCTGCACGAGCGGGGCTACGTGGAGTACCAGCCCTACGTGGGCGCCAGGCTGACGGAAAAGGGCCGCTCTGAAGCTGTTCAGATGGAGCGCAAGCACCAGCTCCTGGAGACGTTCCTGGTGGACACCCTGGGCGTGGAATTAAACAAGGCCCACGAGGAAGCCTGCGAGATGGAACACTCCATCTCGGACTCGACGGTCTCGAAGATCTGCGCATTCCTGGGCCACCCGAAGTTCTGCCCCGACGACCATTCCATTACGCCGGGCGAGTGCTGCGATAAGAGCGAGGAGTCTATACCGCTCACCGAGCTCAAAGAGGGCGAGAGCGGCACCATCAAGATCGTCCGCGTCGACCATCAAACCCGCGACTATCTGATCTCGCTGGGGTTCCTGCCCGACGTCCTGCTAAGCATTAAAAAGCGGCTCCCGTCAAACAGCCTGCTCGTCCGCATCAAGGGCTCTGAGATCGCCATCGGCGGCGACATCGCCGAGAAGATATACGTGAAAAAGGCCACCGCATGAAGCCAGTCAAGGTCGCGCTCATCGGGAACCCCACCGTGGGAAAGAGCTCTTTGTTTTCCCGGCTCACCGGCATCGGGGTCATCATCTCAAACTATCCCGGGACCACCGTCGAGGTGGCCCACGGCCGCATCGCCCACGACGGCGTGGATATCGACCTTTCTGACCTGCCGGGCGTGTACTCGCTTGACACGGACAGCTCCGAGGAGCGCACCGTGCTCGATTTTCTGCACGAGGAGAAGCCGGACGTCATCCTGAACGTCATCGACTCGACCCGCCTGGAGCGCAACCTGTACCTGACGCTGGAAGTCCTGGAGCTGGGCCTGCCCGTCGTCGTGGCGCTCAACATGGTGGAGGAGGCACACGCGCTGGGCATGGATATCGACGCGGAAGAACTGTCCCGCTTACTCGGCGTGCCCGTCATTCCTACGTATATCCACCGCGGCTCGGGGCTTGAAGAGCTGACGCACGCGCTGTTCCACCCGAGGATGCTGAAGCCGCGGCTGACCAGGTACGACCGCCACGTCGAGGCCTTCATCCGCCAGCTCATGGGCCTGCAGCTTGGCCTGACCCGCTATGAGGCAATACGCCTATTGTCGAACGCGCCCGAGTCCTCGAAGTACCCGGAAGGCGTCCGCACGGCCGCCGGGATGATGCGGAAACAGGTCGAGCAGAGCCATAACGAGCCTCTTGGCGAAATCCTCGCCGGGAACCGCTACGCCGAGGCGGGCCTCATCGCTAAAGCCGTTGTCCGGCAGCGGAAGCCTTCCCCGGAGGCATCGCTCCGGGAGCGCATCGACGACATCCTCATGAACCCTGTGTCCGGCTTCATCATCCTGGCGCTGGTCCTCCTTGGGATGCTGCTCATCGTGTTCCTGGTCGGCGGGTTCCTGGAGGACATCATCGCCCGGGAGTTTGCCATATACATCCTGAATCCCGCGACGGACGCCTTCACGGCCCATCCGCTCGCCCAGATCGTGGTCAAGTACACGCTCATCGGCATCCAGGCAGGCCTGAGCATAGTCGTGCCCTATATCATGACGTTTTACCTGCTCATGGCAGTGCTTGAAAACTCGGGGTACCTGACCCGTGCGGCATTTTTACTGGACGAGATCATGCACCGCTTCAAGCTCCATGGCCGGGCCATGATACCCCTAATCCTGGGCTTTGGCTGCAGCGTGCCGGCCATCATGTCCACGAAGACGCTGCAGACCAGACGGGAGCGCGTCATCACTTCGGCCATGGTCTGCCTGGTGCCCTGCTCGGCGCGCAGCGTCATCATCATGGGCCTCGTGGCCAAGTTCGTCTCCATCCCCGCGGCGCTTTCGATATACCTGCTCACGCTGATCCTCACGGTCATCATGGGCTTCGTCATGGGCAGGATCGTCAAGGGCGAGGAGACAGGCTTCGTCATGGAGATGGTGCCCCTCCGGGTCCCGCGGGCCAGGGACGTGATCGATAAGACGTGGGTGCAGATGAAGGAGTTCGTGTACGTGGCGTTTCCCCTGCTGGTAGCGGGCAGCGCCGCTCTCGGAGTGCTCCAGTACGCAGGCGTCCTGGACCTCGTGAACGCTCTCCTGGCCCCCGTGACCACGGGCATACTTGGGCTTCCGGCATACACGGCGACCGCCCTTATATTCGGCATCCTGAGGAAGGAGATGGCGCTTGAGACGCTGGCCGTGCTGGCCGGCACGTCCGTGGAGCACCTGAACATGGCCCTCACGCCCCTGCAGATGTACGTGTTCGGCGTTTTCACAACTATCTATATGCCCTGCATCGCCACCATCACCATGCTGGACCGCGTGGTGGGGCTAAAGGATACGTTACTAATTACAACTCTGACGATAGCCCTGGCGCTGGTCATCAGTGGCCTGATAGCTAACCTGGCGCCGCTGGTGATGGCGCTAATATAATTATAAGTTACAAAGGTCACTGAGGTACTATACTCACGATTATGGCCATTAGTCCACATTAAAACTAAAAAAAGGAGTTTTTAAATATCTACTCGACCTGGGGCATGTAATAGTACTCGCCGATCTTCTTCTGCTCCCGGTCCAGGTTCGACTCGGGCTTGTTGACGCGGGGCCGGCGGGTTTCCTCGTCCCTTCTAAAGGTTATGTCCAGGTTCGACAGGAAGCGGTTCATGCCCTCCCGCATCTCGAAGGGCCCGTGCACCTCGCCCCGCACGCCAGGCTCGCCGTCGAACACGAGCAGCCTGTCGGATAGCAGGTCGATCATGTAGATGTCGTGGTCGATGACGAGCATGGTGACGTCGTTGTTCTCGGCGAACCGCTTGATGACTTTCGTAGCCATGGTCCGCTGTTCGACGTCTAAATGCGCAGACGGCTCGTCGAGGATGAACATCTCGGCGTCCTTGCCCAGGCACGCGGCGATCGCCACGCGCTGAAGCTCGCCTCCGGACAGCTCATTCACATTGCAGTCCATGAGGCGCTGGATCTGCATGGGCACCAGAATCTCGCTGTTGTAGTAGCTCGTGTCGAACTTCTTGTTGATCGAGCCCAGGAGCGCGCCCACGGACATTTCCATGTCCGCCTTGACGTACTGGGGCTTATAGGATATCCTGACCTTGAAGTCGAGCTTGCCCGAGTCCGGCTCGAGCTCGCCCGCCAGCAGCCTGGCGAAGGTGCTCTTGCCGATGCCGTTGGGGCCGACGACGCCGACCACTTCACGCTTGCGAAGCTCGCCGCCCTTCACGTCCAGCCTGAACGTGCCCAGGGTCTTAGCGAACGACGGGAACTCCGTCAGGTTCTCCACCTCTTTCTGGGGCCGGGGCGCCTTGACCTCGAACTCGATGGGGGTCGGCCGGATACGGATGTTCTCCTCAGGCAGGTAGCCTCTCAGGTACTCGTTAATACCCACGCGCACGCCCTTGGGGTGAGTAATGACACCATAGCCGCCCGGCTCACCGTAGGCGACGTGGACGACGTCCGCTAAAAGATCAAGTATCGCCAGGTCGTGCTCGACGACCATGATGTTCTTCTCTTCGCCCATCCGCTTGATCATCCGGGCCATTTTAATCCTCTGGAATATGTCCAGGTAGGGCGTCACCTCGTCGAAGAAGTAGAAGTCCGCCTCCCGCATGGCGCACGCGGCGATGGCGACCCTCTGTAATTCGCCGCCCGACAGCTCGGTGATGTCCCTGTCGAGTATCACCTCCAGATCAAGCTCTCCGACCACTTCGTCGAATATCTTCCGCTCGTCCGTCTTTTTCAGCAGGTCGATGACCTTTCCCTTAAAGGCTTTCGGGATGAGGTCGATATACTGGGGCTTCTGGGCCGTCTTAATCTCCTTTCGGGAAACGCGGCGCATATAGTCCTGAAGCTCGGAGCCGGCGAAAAACTTATAGACGTCCTCCCAGGTCGCGTCGGCCTTGCCCAGGTTGGGCATCATCTGGCCCGACAGGATCTTCACCGCCGTGCTCTTGCCGATGCCGTTGACGCCCAGTATGCCGCTCACGCGGCCATGGGACGGGATGGGCAGGCCGTAGAGGGCAAAGCCGTTGACGCCATACCGGTGCGTAAGCTGGTCCGCCAGCCGGTCCGGAAGGCCGATGATCATGATGGCCTGCGTGGGGCACTTCTTGACGCAGATGCCGCAGCCGACGCACAGCTCCTCGGATATGACCGCCTTCCCATCCTCACCGAGCTTGACGGTCTCGTCCCCGGTGCGCACTTTAGGACAGTACTTGATGCACTCGGTGCTGCATTTTTTAGGATGGCAGCGGTCCTTCTCGATGATGGCTATTCTCATAATGATCGCTAGCTATTTAAAAAAACGGCCCGAACTGCGGGGCGGGCGCGCCGCTGACGTAGGGCATGCCGTTCATGATGATCGCCCAGCTAATGTACCAGAACGAGAAGGTCATGAACCCGACGTAGAACCAGGCTTTGAGGTCGAACTTACCGGACTCGATGCCCCATAGCGGGAATATGTACTTTTGAGCGTAAATGGCCAGCGCGAGGATCAGGAAAGAGAAGCTCTGGTGCGGCACGCTCAGCACGTAGGGGCTGGATATGAAGCCGGCCAATACCCCCAGGACTGCAGGTATGAAGGACATCTTAATGCCTCTCATGTGAAAGGCAATTCTATCATCTTTCGTCGGTTCCTTGATCTCTACCATGCAGCCTCCGCTTGAGAGCATAAGTATGCTACTACATTAAAATATTTTCTATGCCGCGCACTTTCTTTAATTTATATTTTGCATATTATATAAAGCTATAACTTCCAGCAGGCCGCGAACGTTTTATCGTCACCGGCGTAATATATGAGTGAAATAAAGTATTCGTTTCGGTGATATCATGAAGATAGCGATACTGGGCGGCACGGGGGATATCGGAGAAGGGCTGGCCTTAAGGCTGGCGCAAAAGCACCAGATCATCATAGGCTCCAGGGAAGCCGAGAAGGCGCAGGAGGCGGCGAATAACTATAATAAGCTTTTAAAGGAAAAAGGCATGAAGGACGACATCCGCGGCACGACGAACCTGGACGCGACTAAGAGCGCTGACCTGGTCATCCTGGCCGTCAAGTACCAGTTCGCCATCCCGACGCTGCAGGCGGTGAGCGATGTGCTGGACGGGAAGATCGTCGTCACGCCCATCGTGCCCATGTCGAAGCAGAAGCTGTGCGCCTATACGCCGCCCGAGCAGGGCAGCGCGGCGAAGCACATCTGCTCCGTCATGCCGCCGGAGATCCGGACGGTGGTGGCCTTCCAGACGCTCCCGGCGCCCCGGCTTGCGGACCTCGGCGATCCCCTGGGCTTCGACGTCATCGTGTGCGCGGACGACGAGGATGCCAAAAGGGTGGTCATGGGCCTGGTCTCGGACCTGGGCGACGTGCGCCCGCTCGACGGCGGCGGCCTGGAGGAGGCGGAGCTCGTCGAGTCGCTCACGCCGCTGCTCATCAACCTGGCAATTAAGAATAAAACGAAGCCCCTCTCCGTCAAGTTCGTCTGAGCGGCATTTCACCCTTAAAAATTTTTATTTTAGACGATGTTATTGTGTTTTATCGCTCCTGTATTTTAAGCTTAATAAGAGACGAAGGACACTCTGAGGCTTAAACGGCAAATTCAATATAGCTAGCGACGTAAAAAGATATTTAGTATAGACAGTTTATGTTAGAGACGTATCGCGATAATGAAGAGTTGAACCGACATGTCATCCACGAACGTTAACGAGGAGGCCTGCAGCACCTGTAAGGACGGCAAGGGCTCAAGCAAGTGCGACTCCTGCCCGTCCAGGCTGAAGCATGGCGAGCGGCCTGCCTGGGATGAGCGCATCATGAAGCGCCTCGAGGGCGTAAAGCGCCGCATCGCCATCGTGAGCGGCAAGGGCGGGGTGGGCAAGAGCACCGTCGCCGCGGGCCTGGCATTAAACTTATCCATGATGGGCTTCAAGGTAGGCGTTTTAGATGCGGATATCAGCGGCCCCAATATCCCCCATCTCCTAGGCCTCGAGGGCAAGAAGCTCATGGGCTCTGAGCTCGGCATTGAGCCCGTGCTGTCGAGGAACGGCATCAAGGTCGTCTCGTCGGAGATGGTCCTGACCTCCAGCGACACGGCCATGATCTGGCGCGGCCCGATGCGCACGACGCTGGTCAATCAGTTCGTGGCCGACGTCAACTGGGGCGCCCTCGACTACCTTCTCGTGGACCTGCCCCCGGGCACGGGCGACGAGCCCCTCAGCGTCATGCAGATGATGCCCCTGGACGGCCTTGTCATCGTGAGCACGTCCTCGAACCTCTCCATGCTCGACGTCTCCAAGATCATCACCATGGCACAGGAACTGAAGGTGCCGATCCTCGGCCTGGTAGAGAACATGTCCTACATGCAGTGCCCGGACTGCAACAAAAAGATCCGCCTCTTCGGAGAGAGCAAGGTCGAAAAGCTGGCGAAGAAGTACGGCCTGCCCCTCATCGGCGAAATCCCCCTGGATCCGCTGAACGCCGGCTCGGACGAGCTGCCCGCGGACGGCAAGTCGCTCATCGTTTCCGCAATCCGGCCCATCGCCGAGAAGATCGTGTATGCCGTAGAGCGCAAGTCATAAATTTTTATCTTTTAAGTGTTCTCGCTTTTCCGTTATGCCGCCTTTGAGTGTCCTTAACCACAGGGGCTCGGAGCGCACGGAGACTCACAGACCGTAGTTCCGAGGTTGTTATGGACCACTGTGGTGAACATATAACCCACTGTGGCCTCTGTGGTTATTTCCCGAGTGCCTTGCCGATGGCCTCGTCTAAATCCAGCAAGAACTGCTTCATGTTTGACTCGGGCACCCGGCCCCCGGCTGCCCGGGGGTGGCCTCCGCCGGTACCACCGTTCTTCGATGCCGTTTCGCCTATGAGCACATTCAGGTCGACGTTGCCGGTGCCCCGGGCGCTGATGTCGTAGGCATAGCGGTGGTCACGATACTCGGCCGCGAGGCCGACCTCGGCCCGGCCGTAGACGCGGGCGAAGATGGCCGCCTTGCCCATACAGCCGTTCATGTCCATCACGTAGGCGACGTTCCTGAGGCGCTTCACTTCCCGCTGGATGCGCTGGCGCATCTCGTCCTCGTGGCGGGCCGCGATGAGCGCGTTCTTCGCGAGCACGCCGATCTCCGAGGGGATGATATTCCGGGCAAGCTGTCGGACGACGCCGCGCTTGAAATCGTAGTCCCGGCGCCCGACCTCGATGCCCTGGGTCAGGGTCCCGGCCTGGTAGTACAGGCTCCGCTTATCCCAGTTATTTATCAGTTCCTGGGCCCCCGGCGACATATCCTCGTAGTCGCCGATGGCGCCGTACATGGCCACGCGACTCATGTCGGCGCTCAGCTCATTCTGGAAATAGTTGAACGTTAGCTCGGAGGCACTGGCATTATCGCTATGGAAGAGCCACTTCTCGGTGAAGCCAGGTGGAAGGGGGTGGTGGTCTATGTAGATGAGCTCGCTCTCCTTCACGATGGCCTCGAACTTGGCCTTCATCTGCTCGCTTCTCGGCCGGTTGATGGCGATGTCGCATACGATGATGCGGTCGTAGCCCAGGCCCTCGTCGATGTCCGAAAGGACGGACACGGGGTTCGTAAAAATAACGGGAGAATCACCGTTGGCCGCCAGCGCCAGGGCACCGCTGCAGATGCCGTCGCTGTCGCCATGGGTGAAGATCACGGTCTTCATAGGATTTCCTTCAGCTTCTGCGCGATGACGGGGCCGACGTCCACGCGGCTGAACTCGTTATTGATGGTATTCGTGGATATGAGGTACGTCGCCCCGGCCCTGTAGAGCCCGGCGGCCGCGTCCTCGCCGCTGAGCACGCCGTGCGTGAAGGCCGCGGCGATCTTATTGGCACCCTTAGCCCGGAGGGACTCGACGACCTTCTTGATCGTGTCGCCGGTGCTCACGATGTCGTCTATGATCAAGACGTCCTGGCCTTTAACGTCCAGCGTCTTCGGCCGGATCTCGATCTCGGTGGGCGAGATGCGGTTCTTTTCCAGCACGTCATAATGGCTGTCCAGCAGCTCGGCGGCCCGCTTCGCCCAGCGCTCCGACTCCGCGTCCGGGCCCACGACCACCGGCTTCTTCAAATATCGCCCGGACTCCTTCGCCAGCGCGTCCACGGCGCTCACCTCGTGGATCCTTATGGACGTCATGCCCGAAAGCTCCTGTAGCCCAAGGCGGTGCAAGTGGAGGTCAACGCTGACGATATCGTTCACCCCTGCCTTCTCCAGCATCCGGAGCATCGTCTTGACTGCGATGCCCTCGCCATCCATGTGGCGGGTATCCTGGCGCGTGTAGGCCAGATAGGGCACCACGGCCACGATCCTCTCGGCGCCAAGCTCTTTTAGCAGATCGGCTGTAAATTCCATCTCCATGAGCATCTCGTTCGGGTACGGATGCATGGTCTGCACGTAGACGACCGTGCCATTTATGGAAGGAGCGACCACATGCGTTTCCCCATCCGGGAATTTTTCCACGACCGGGAACAGTACCTTCGCGCCGAGTGCCTGCGCGATGCTCAGCGCCATGCCGGGATGGCTGGAGCCTGCTATGATAACGGGCGACATAATAGATTAATCTAGCATGATAAACCATTAAAAGCTTTCAGTTAAGACCATCCGGAACATAAATATACCGGCATGAAAATGCTAGTCTTTTTTTCTCGCCCAGGGATTAATCTTTCCCCGGGCCGGGACCTGCCCGGCATCCAAATGGCCGGGGACGATTCGCCGTAAGCCCATACAAATATACATATATAAGAAGTGATACTAAGTCGAGTGAAATAGATAAGAGACGTCTTAATTATCATTTTATCCGGAGGATCCAAAGTTTGCCACAACCCGTTGTCAACATCGGTATGGTGGGCCACGTCGACCACGGAAAGACGACGCTGGTCAGCGCCCTTTCCGGTGTATGGACCGATACCCATAGCGAGGAGCTAAAGAGAGGTATATCCATAAGGCTTGGATATGCCGACTGTACCTTTTATAAGTGTAAAAATTGTAACGAGCCCGAGTGCTACACCTCGAAGCCCGAATGCTCTGCCTGCGGGGCGAAGGACCTGGAAGTATTGAGGACCGTGTCATTCGTCGACTCGCCGGGCCACGAGACGCTCATGGCCACGATGCTTTCGGGCGCGGCCATCATGGACGGCGCCGTGCTGGTCATCGCGGCCAACGAGCCCTGCCCCCAGCCCCAGACGAAGGAGCATTTGATGGCGCTGGACATCATCGGCATAAAGAACGTCGTCATCGCCCAGAACAAGATCGACATCGTGAGCAGGGACGAGGCCATAAAGCACTATAACCAGATAAAGCAGTTCGTGAAGGGCACGGTGGCCGAGAACGCCCCGATCGTGCCCCTCTCCGCGCAGCAGAACATCAACATCGACGTGCTCATAAAGACCATCGAGGAGACCATCCCGACGCCGAAGCACGACCTGAATAAGCCGGGCATCATGCAGGTTGCCCGGTCCTTCGACGTCAACCGTCCCGGCGCCGTGCCGGCGAAGCTGAACGGCGGCGTGCTGGGCGGCACGATCTCCCAGGGCACGTTCAAGGTCAAGGACGATATCGAGATCCGCCCCGGCCGAAAGGTCGAGCACGAGGGCCGCACGAGGTGGGAGCCTATTTCTACTTCGGTGGTCAAGCTCGTCTACGGCGGCGATTCGGTGGAGGAGGCGACGCCGGGCGGCCTGCTGGCCGTCGGCACGAAGCTCGACCCCTCCATGACCAAGAGCGACGCCTTGGCCGGCCAGGTGGCCGGTAAGCCGGGCTCGCTGCCGCCGGTGTGGCAAAAGTTCGTCATGAAGACGAAGCTTCTCGAGCGGATCGTCGGCGTGGCGGACGAGGCGGCCATGGTTAAGGCGATATCCACGAGCGAGCCGCTCATGCTCAGCATCGGCACGTCCACGACCATCGGCGTCGTGACGTCGGCGAGAAAGGACGCGGCCGAAGTGGCCCTCAAGCGGCCGGTGTGCGCCGAAGTGGGCTCCAGGATCGCCATTAGCCGGCGCATTGGCGCCCGCTGGCGGCTCATCGGCGTAGGGGTCCTGACGAGTTGAAAGTGATCGTCGACACCAACGGCTTCATGGTACAGGCGCAGTTCGGGGTCGACGTGCTCGATGAGCTCGGGCGGCTGGGCTACGACGAATGCATCGTCCCCTCCTGCGTGCTCGACGAGCTAAAAACGCTGGAGAAGAAGGTCCGGGGCAAGGACCGGGCCGCGCTGGCAGTCGCCGCCGCGCTGGCGAAGCGCTGTAAAGCCGTGGAGTCGCCGGGCAACGCCGACGACGCCATCGTCCGGCTCGCAAAAGAGCTCGGCGCGGACGTGTTCACCAATGACGCCGAATTAAGAAAGCGCCTCCGGGGCGAGGGCGTCAAAACGGTGTTCATGCGCTCGAAGCATAAGCTCGAGACGGACTACGCGTGAAACCGATTCATTAATATAATTGAATGTAATCTTACAGGTGCGTTCAGGAAGGAAGAGATCATGTACAGGAAAGTCAGGCTTGTTGATATCATCAGGATACCGCCGCAGAGGCTGGAAGAAGACCTGGAGCAGGTCATCACCGAGACCATCAGGGATAAGCTGGAGGGCCGCATCGATAAGACGCTCGGCTCGATCGTGGCCGTGCTTGACATCGTCGACATCGGCGAGGGCCATATCCTCGTGGGCGACGGCGCCGTTTATTATGAGGTGACGTTCGATGCCATCTCCTACCGCCCGGAGCTCCAGGAGATCGTGGAGGGCGAAGTGGTCGAGATCGTGGCCTTCGGCGCATTCGTGAGCGTCGGCCCCATGGACTGCCTCGTGCACGTGAGCCAGGTAGCGGACGAGTTTATGTCTTACGACGAGAAGAACGCCCGCCTGGTTAGCAAAGATTCCAATCGCTCTTTAGGCGAGGGCGACAGCGTGCGGGCCCGCGTCGTGGCGGTCAGCCTCAACGAGCACGACCCCCGCGAGAGCAAGATCGGCCTCACGATGCGGCAGGTCGCGCTGGGCAAGCTCGAGTGGATCGAGGAGGACCAGCGCAAGAAGGGCGAGAAGCCCGAGAAGGCCAGGGCTTCGTAAGCCTGGCCACAATTCTTTTTTCTATAATTTTTGCTGTGTTGAATAAGTCAAGTTTTGTTAATTAGTAACGATTACTAAGCTAGTTAATTTTTAAAAAAAATTGCTGTGTTGAATTACTCCCGTATTTTAAGCTTTTTAAGGGCACGGAGGGCACTATTTTTCACCACAAAGGCACGAAGAGCACGG
>NZ_DATJPM010000030.1 GCF_035506375.1 Methanocella sp. | reverse complement strand
GAGATAGCATTCACGATAGGGAGACGTCGTGTTCCCATCCTTATACAGGAGGAAATCGACCTTCATGTTCGTGCCGTTATGGCCGGGCCTCAGGCCGACGGGCTGCTCCCAGGTCTGGTTATCGGCCAGGAAGATCCGGTCCGCCAGGAGCGTCGTGCTGTTAGCGCTATCGATGACCGTGACCACGAGATCATAGGCCTGGCCGTGGTTCTCGTGGTTAACAACGCCCACGGTCACGTTCTTTTGCTCGCCTGGCCTGAAGGACACGGGATAATTATCCGCCGTGCCATTCTGCCCCAGGATAAAGAATTCGGTAAAAGGCTCTCCAGGCTTTGGCACGACCAGCACATAGGCGATGACGCCGAGCATGATCACCAGGGAGACAACGATGATGATGGTAAAGGCTCGGCCACCGCCCGACAGGTCATTAAAGAGGCCGGCTTTCGCCTCCACACAGGCTTCCGTGAACGGGACCGAGAAGCGCTCTTCCTTCGGAAGGCCGTGCCGCCTCATGTTGGCGACCAGCGTGCACCATGTGGTGAGAGCCATCAGGCATACCACCAGGGGATCCAGGTGTATGCCCCAGGGCGTGTAGTTCAGCCCCAGCATGATGAGCGGAACCAGAATGATATTCAGCCCGAAGGAGAGCGCGAACCGCTCCATATGGCCGATGACTGCCTTTCCAGGATATAGCAGGGCCGTGACCGAATAGCCCGGGATGAAGAGCAGCATGGCCAGGCCCAGCACCGTCCTGATCACCGTTTCGTTCAACAGTGGCGTGTAGATGAACGCGGCCGTGGCCAGCGTCAGGAACAGGATAAGTTTCAGGTCGGTGCCCATGTCCAGGAGCAGATAGCTCATTTGTAAATTCGCCTTTGAAGTGTCGTATTCTACAGCCATAAAACCTCCATGTCAATGCTGGATCTTTCCGTTCAGGCCCCATCTTTTGCGGCAATTAAAATCGCTTTTTGAGGTCATAATAAATATAATATTTTAGTTATTGTATCATATTATATTTATAAATTGTGCATTAACCGGTTGCCCGCCAGATCATTATAAACCGGAAAACTATGATGTCACTTACGCCAGGATTCCAATGACGTATCCTGGTTATTTCAATTCTAAAAAAAGGAATAAATTAAGTTCCATGCGAATGTTTTTTTAGCGATAATATTATATATTATACATAATATAGTTATAGAGCAGGAGTTATGGAGGCAAGCGATTAGGGCAAGGCATGCCCCATGACTCGAGACTTATCCGATGGTCCGGATCGAGATACGCTGGAACCTCTTTGAGAAGATCTGCGAGACCTGTTAAGACGATAGAGGGATTGAACTGAGCTACATCCTGATAACTCCAATGGTAAATGAGGCCCGGCATCTGGGCCGCTTGAAAGAGATCGTTTTAAGCCAGACCGCGAGGCCCCGGATATGGGTCATCGGCGACGGCGGCAGCACGGATAAAAGCTACAGTATCGCAAAGGAGCTATTCCGGGGCCACGACTGGATCTACGTCATCCGGCAGAAAAATTACTCGGGCGAAGGCTACAGCCACGAGAATTTTTCCAATAACGTGAACGATTGCCTCCGATATGCGCGGGCCCTGTGCGCGAATAATAACATCCTGTATGATTTCGTCGGAAAAACCGACGCGACCCCGGCCCTGGACCCGGATTACTTCGAGGTATTACAGCGGGAGATGGAAAATAACCCAAAGCTTGCGTTCACCTGCGGGGCCCAGTATATCCTTCAGCCGGATGGCCGCTCTTACGAGCACATAAAAGGGTTTAACGATATCCGGCTGTACCGGCGGGAGTTCCTGGAGGAGATGGGCGGGTATCCCGTCGCGTTCTCCCCCGATACGATATTGATGATCAAAGCGCTCAACCGGCATTGGGAGGTAAAAAAAGTGCCCGCGACATCCTTTAAAAAATCACGGATCCGGGGCTCCAAGATCGGATTCTGGGGCGGCTATCGGCTCATCGGGAAAGGGATGTACCGCATCGGGTATAACCCGATACTGCTTTTGATGAACGCGATATTTTACACGAGGACGCCGCCCCATTATCTCGGGCTGGCGGTGGTCTCCGGATATATGGCGGACCTCATCCGGCGTGAGGAGAAAATAAAGGACCCGGAAGTCCTGAAATATTTCTGGCACGACCGGCTCGTCCAGATCACAAAAGGCATGATAACGGAGGGGAACGTATGATCAACATTAAGTTGAGTAATGAAAAAATATACCCGATACTCCTGGTGGTCTATGCCCTCGCGGGCACGGCAGCTTTTATCCTGTCGCTGGTAAAAGGCCTGAACAGGGAGCACATCGGGCTTGCCCTGCTGATCGGCTCTATCCTTTCCATGGCGATCATCCTCGTGCCCAAGAAGGCGACGCGGGCCGCGGCGGAGGCCATTAGCGACATTAACTTCAAGTTCACGGTCATCATCTGGCTGGTCGTTTTCATGTTTTCGGTGCTGCTGCTGCTGGATTCACTGAAAACCTACACGCTTTCGCTGCCCTACTATTTATCGATCTGCCTGATGGTCCTCGCCATATCCTACCAGATACTGTCGTCGAACAAGTTCAGCAATGCGCGATTAGCCATCATACTGGGCGAAATACTGATCCTCGCGTTCTACCTGAGCGCCTCGACCCTCTTCCTCTTCCAGGTCCCGATCGGCGCCGACGCGTACTTCCACACGCAGTATATCTCGCAGATCCTGAACTCCGGGAGCCTGTATATCAGCGAGAGCAACTACGAGAATTATCCGGTCTACCAGCTGACGTTCGTCGGCACCATGCTCCTGTCGAGCATCGGCGACGTCAAGATCGCCCAGCTTGTCCTGGCCTTTATCCAGGTGCTGGCGCTGGTATTCGTTTTTATCCTGTGCAATAAGATCTTTGAGCCGAAGATCGCCCTGCTGTCGACGCTGCTGATCTCGCTCTCGGCCCAGGTCATACTGCCCCGGTACTCGTTCTACCCGAGCAATTATGCCGTCATCTACTACATGCTGCTTCTCTTCGCCCTCTTCTGCCTGAAAAAGGAAGCGTATAAGGGAACGGTCACGCTGGTCCTGCTGCTGGCCATCAACTTCATGCACCCGGTCGTGGGTTTCGTCTCCTCCTTCACGATCATATTCATCTACGTCGCGAGTAAGCTATTAAAGATCAGGGACATCGTGGACCTGCGCTACGTCGCCATCAGCATCGTGCTCCTGATATTGCAATATTTCCGCCCCACGGAGACAGGAGCGAGGCTCTCGTCGCAGCTGGACCTGGCCCTGATGCAGCTTATGACGGGCGTGGCGGTGGTCACGAAGGCGACGTCGTCGCCGTACTATAGCTACGTGGATATCCTGCTCTACGAGCTGGGCTTCGCCCTGCTCATCGCTTTCGGCGTATGCGGCGCCCTGGTAGTCCTCAAGCTGAGCGAGAATAACATCGGGCAGATCGGGAAGGCAGTCAACGACAGGCGGACCCTGTTATCGCTGATCACCCTGTTCATAATCCCGATACCGTACCTTGAGGCGTTTATTGCACCCGATATGCTGCCGGACCGGTGGTTCGTCTTCATCACGGTGTTCCTGGGCATATTTGCCGCGATCGCCCTTTGCATGTTCGCCGAAGTCTTTAAGAAATTCACGATCGTCGTACTCCTCATCATACAGCTGATCGTGTTCTTTTCCATCACCACGCCCATCAGCAGTCCCAACGCCAGCATCTATTCCCAGGACCTGTCCATGAGGCCGGCGATCCAGTCGGAGGTCATCGCGGCCAACTTCTTTAAGGATTACGTGAACCCGGCGAAGATCGCGGTCAGCGCCATGTACCTGGCGCCCATCAATAGCACGCTTGACATACAGGACCACTTCCTCGACCCCGGGGACACATCGTATAAGGATAAGGTGCTCATCGTTCGGAACTTCGAGATGGAAAAAGGGTTCATCATGCCGCTGTTCGGCAATAACGGGCAGCTGCTGGAGAACATCAAGGCCAACGATACGTTCATGAACTATACCGGCAGCATCGACAAATTCTACGAGAACGGGGACGTGAGAGCATATCGGGTCTAAAAGCCGTCATGCTGGGGAAATATCCCGTGGAACGGGTATCGGGCGGTGTCGCGGTGCACACCATAAACCTGATCCACTCTCTGGGAAAGATCGACACGGCGGACCTGGATTTCTCCATCGTGTCCTACGGTAGGGATACGCGGGTATTCAAAGATGGAAATGCCACGATACGAATGATGAAGATCCATATGATCTATTATCTATTTCCCCCGCTGTCCATCCTGAGGATCGCTCACGAGGTCCGAAAAGTCAAGCCTTCCGTCATTCACGTCCAGGGATCGAACCTGACGCCGTATCTGGTCTACGCCCTCTTCTTTTCCCCGGGAGTAAAGAAGATAATAACCTTCCACGGCGACGAGCTCAAGGAAAAAATAACCGTCGGGCAGGTGCGCGATAACTCTGTCAGGTTCCACGCCTACAAATGGCTGGAAAAAACCGTTTTAACTAATTTCGACATGGTGGTCTGCGTGAGCGCCTATCTGAAAAGAAGCATCATTTCAGAGTATGGAGAAGACCTGGCGAAAAAGATCATCGTAATACCTAACGGCGCGGACCTGGTCAACTTCATTCCCCGGCCGAAGAGCGAGGAGCGCCGGAAATTGCGGATCCCCGGGGACGACTACGTCATATTCCACGCGAAGTCGATGGACGTCAACCATGGCCAGATGCAGCTAATCCGCGCGGTCTCGATCGTTAAGGAAAAGATCCCGGGCATCAGGCTTATATTAGCCGGTGACGGCCCCAACAGGCAGAACATTATAAATCTCATCGAGGAGCTGGGCCTGGCGAATAACGTGGTCCTGCTCGGCGACATCCAGAACCGGCAGATCCCGCAGTACATCGCGTCGAGCGACATCATCTGCATCCCGACGCTGTCCATGTATGGCATAGAGGAGCCGTCCTGTATATTCCTGCTGGAGGGAATGGCCATGGAAAAGCCCTGCATTGTCCCCGAGAGTGGAGGCTTTCCGGAGTCCGTCACCGATTACGTGAACGGCTTACTCATCCCGAGGGTCGAGCCGGATATCATCGCGGCCCGGGTCCTGGAGCTGCATGATAATCCTGCGCTGGCAAATGAGCTGGGCAAAAACGCCAGGTCATACGTTAAAAAAGAGAGGACGTGGGACGAGGTGGCGAAAAAGCTGGCAGAATATTATCATGGGCTCGCCCCGGCCAGGGTCCTTGCGCCGGCGAAGGTGATCGAATGAAGATACTTAGCGTAACGACGTCCATACCTGGCGACGACGCGGCCTGGTGGCGCATGTTCAATATCGCCAACATCCTCCGGGACAATGGCCACGAGGTCCATTTTATACACTACTGCAGTAAACCGAACTACGACCGGATCATCGACAAGGGCCAGTATCCCTATAACACCTTCATCCTCGCGAATGAGTGGAACGTTTTCCGGTATCACGTCCGGGTGCTCTCGCAGGAAAAATACGACCTGGTCTATGGCAATACCCATACGGGAACTTTCTGCTCGCTGCCGGGCAAGCTGAAGAACATACCGCTGATCTTCGATATGCACGGGGGGCTCGTGGAAGAGTTCCAGCTCAATAACTCCGACGTCCGGGGCTTCTATTATATTTTCCAGTATATCGAGGATGTCGTCATCGACTATCTGGATAAGAAATGCTCCGACCGGATCCTCTGCGTTTCCCGGAAAATGCTCCAGTACCTGAACGAGAAGGGCATACCGGCATCCAGGCTGGCCTACGTGACCAATGGCGTGGACCTGGAATATTTTAATGCGAAGGACGAAGGCGATAATCATGCTTTCCGAAGCAGGCTGGGCCTGGACGATAAGTTCATCATCGGCTACGTCGGGGGATTTCAAAAATGGCAGGGCGTCGAGAACTTCATCCTGGCGGCGAAAAGTATCCGGGACGAGCGCGCCGCTTTCCTGGTCGTGGGCGGAGACCGCGAATACCGGGACGGCAATGTCGTCTTCATGCCCAGCACGTCCCGGGAGCAGGTCAAGGCATATTATTCGGCCTGCGACGTGCTGACGCTGCCGAGGCCCGACCACCCATCGACCGAGATCGCCGCGCCCACGAAGTTCGCTGAATATACGGCCATGGGCAAGCCCATCCTTACCACGAACGTCGGGGATGCCGCGGAGCTCGTAAAAAAATACGGGTGCGGCATGGTCGTTAACGATAACAGCCCGGAGCAGCTGGCCCGCGGGTTCGAGGCGTATCACGGCTTTTCTGCGGATAAGATGCTGGAAATGGGCCGAAAGTCGAGGGCCCTGGCCGAGAACGAGTTCAGCTGGAACGACGTCTACAGGAATCTCCTGAAGGTTATCGAGTCAATTGGATAATAAAAAGAGCGGGACAGTCATGCCGTGTCGTCGACCCGGACTTCAGTTTTGCTCTTTTCCATGATCCGCCCGTCGTCGGAGATCTCCAGGCGGAGGGAGTTGAGCTTTTCAATGAGCGATTCGATGGCGGGCAATATCTTCTCCTTCTCGACCCGGTCATCCTTGATCTTGACGGCGAGCAGGTCGAGGTCCTTATTGACCTTCTTTACGAATACCTCAACGCCGCTGCCATTGGGGCCTCTGTCCAGGGCGCCGTTCCGTGCGGAACGGATGAGATCCAGAGCTTCGGCCTTGTCCATCCGGCCGGCCTTAACCTTCCGGTAGACATCCATCTGGACTCTTTCCGGGAGCCGGGAGATGGCCTCGAGAATATTCACGTTCATGGAATATGGCTCGGCCGCGGCCGCCTTGTCGCCGGCGGCAAGTTCCTGGACCCCGGGGGCCAGCCGGGTGGCCAGGCCGACCTTTGCGGTGACGTAGTGGCGGTCCTTTCCGATGACATCGGCGATCTCGTTATACTGGTATCCGTACTTTTCCTTCAGCGTGACAAATGCGTGACCCAGCTCGATATCGCTGATATCCTCGCGCTGGATGTTGGCGATGATCTGCCGGAAACGGTTATCCGCCTCGTTCTCATCGACGTTGACGATTACTTCCCTTCCGACGATCAGCTCAGCCACTTCAAGCTCTTTAAGCGCCCTGAGCCGGCGGTGCCCATCTATGACGGTATATATTTCACCGGACTTCCGGACGATTATCGGCTGCAGTAGCCCCACATCGGATATGGTATACTTCAGGCCGCCGATGTCAGTGCTGGATTTTCGGACACCGTCACTGTCGGGCTCGATCCGGTTAATGGGAATTGTCTGAAAAGGGATATCCTGGTTGTTCATGAACTGCACACCTCCTTAGAATTGGCGCACTGCCACTTATTATGTAAAGGCTTGTATGATTAGCGTCATATTTATAAGTTATTATAATTTTATGCGCTATTTTCCTGCCCGGGAATTATATAATAATGTCAAAAAAGATCAAGCGGGCTGCGTCACGTTGACCCAGAGGTGGCATTCCCGGTAGGGAGCGCTCATGTTGCCATCCGCGTAGAGCAGGAACTGCATCTCCATATTGTTGCCGGCCCGGTCCGGCGTCAGGTTGACCGTCTTTTCCCAGGTCTGATTATCCGCGAGCGTCAGCTTTTCCGAATAGAGGCTCGTCACCGCCAGGCTGTTGTTCAATGTAACCACCATGTCATAGGTGACGTTCCGGTACTCGTGGTTCGCGATGCCCACGATGACGGGCTTCTGGTCGCCCAGTACATATCTCGTCGGATAGTTATCGGCTTTGCCGTCGGGCCCGAGGATGTAGAACTCGGTAAACTTTTCGCCCTGCTTGGGGACGGCGACGACGTACGCCAGCGTGGCGATGGACAGGAGAATTGACAGGATGAGCACGACGGTCAGCGCCCTATCCAGCCGCGTCTTATCCTGAGAAAAGACCTCGCCCTTCAATTCTCTGTACGTTCCCCTGAAGTCGATATCGAAACGCTCTTCCGGCCTGAGCTCGTGGCGGCGCTTATTGGCCGCGAGTACGCAGACAAGCGTGAAAATCGTGAGACAGACTACGATCGGATCCAGCCGGATGCCCCAGGGCGTATAGTTCAGGCCCAGGCCGATGAGGGGCGAGACGGCGATGCTCAGCCCGAAGGACAGGGCGGCCCTCTCGATGCCGTCGATGTCCTTTTTACCCGGGAACAGGGCGGCGATGAGCGTATAGCCGGGCACAAAGAGCACCATGACCAGGCCTAGCGCCGAGCGAATGACCGTCTCGTTGAGCACGGGCACGTAGATGAAGGCGAGCGTGACCAGGGTAAAGGCGACGATAAGCTTCAGGTCCGCGGCCATGCCGAAGAAAAAATCGCCGATGTGCAGGTTGACCGTGTTCGAGTCGTCATTTTTCACAGCCATGATACCTCATAGTAATCGCAAAGTGATATTTAAAGCTTTGTCGCTCCCCTCGACTTTCTCGATGCGGACCTTGCGGCCGGTTCCCGAGGCAGCCATGCAAGCCAGGAAGCTACAAACGGGGCAGCCTGTGCGTGTGCATACATCCGGGTCGCTCGCACGGATGGAGCGGCACATGCCCTCATTTACCATGCCGGCCATAGTGATCGCCATAAAGTCCCCATCCCGCCGGACACTGACGGAAGAGACCATCTCCATGCCGTTCTCCACCACGTCCTTTATCTCGCTTTCCAGGCCTTCCTGCGTGAAAACGGCCCCCATACTGGAGGCAAGCTGGTAAAGCCCGTAACCCAGGGGCACGAGGGAAATGCCCTTGACCGGCCCCTTAACGTCGAACACTTCGACGCCAGGGCTAAGGCCGCTTATATTCTTTTCCTCGACGCGGGATATGGGAATGAAGACGCGGAAGAGCCCGCCATTAGCCGAGGTAATTCCTCCGGTGCCCACGAGCATCGACGACAGGACCCTATTCAGGGACAGGACACTTGAGATAGCGGCCGCGTCGCTGACTTCGTCCCGGAGGTAGCGCGAGGGCGTAAAGAAATAGAGCATAATAGCAAGGGATATTATGCCGATGCCGGCGAGCAATAAAAACATCGACATCGACGAGCCGTCGTTCGTGGCCCACCACAGTGCCATGAGTAAAAGCCCGAAAACGGCGAAGGCGATGGCAACGGCCTTAACCTGGTCTTTGAGTATCGCCCGCCAACTTTTGCCGTCGTCGCTCATATTTTCATCCCCGGATATGGCTCCTGCCCCGGCCGATCCTTCCTTCGGGCATCTCCCGCCCACGGGCGGAGACCACTTTAATAGAGGAAGCCATAAGCTTCTTCCTGGCATATTCCAGCTCCATGGCACGCTCGCCATCCTCATTACCGCTCAGGATGACCAGCGCCGAATGCCCGTAGTAGCGCGCCAGCCGCAGGCCGTTCATCAGGCTCGGCAGGCCCATGGAAAGGCCGGTGATGACCCGTATTTCGCATGGGGATTTCGAGTCCCCGGCGGCGGCGAGTATCGCCTTAATGAAGCCGTCCTCCCTGACATTCGCCAGATATCCCTTAAAGGTTTCCTCGATGACGGGGCTCAGGACGTCGCTGCCTGCCTCCTTCCCGATCACCTGCCCTGCTCCATAGATCTCGCTGACGGAAACGAAGGGCCCGGCGCTCATGCTATCGTCCACGGCATGCAGCTTCGACAGCACTTCGGAAAGCCGCCGCATATGTTGCCTTCCCATGCCGGGGCGGACGTGCTGCACTATCTCCGACCGTGAAAAACAGATGAGCCCGATCTTTTCGCCTTCGAGCAGCTCGCGGTCGATGAGGCCGGAGGCGACTGCCACGGATTCCTCGAACGCCCGTGCGCTCACGTCGACGAGAAAATATGCGGGAAGCGCCCTGTCGGCCTCGAACTCCCGGACCACCAGGTGGCCGGCCCGGGACGTAAGCGCCCAGTCAATGTTCCTGACACTGTCTCCGGGCGTATACAGGCGGACACCGAAAAAATCGCTGCCACGGCGCCTGTCAACCATGCTGACCGGCGCATCGGTTTTTCGATAGCCCGGGAGGGCCGCGTTCGGCCGGAGCAGATGTTCGCCGAGGGATAGGCGCACGCGGATGCTTTTAGCCTCGCCGCGAACGCGAGTCGCGGCGAACAATAGAGATGAGACGCTTAATTTTACCATACCAACGCGGTAGTCGCCAGGTTTCCGGGGAATGAGGCTCATGCTAAGCGTGCTCTCCTCGCCCTTCCGCAGCCTGACCTCCCGGACTGGAGGCCTGGCATCGAGCGCATCGTCGAGCAGCGGCTCCAGGGAAAGCACGATGCCGGACCTTCGCCCATGATATGCGGCATGTAGCGTAAAAGATGTCGATGCTCCGGGCGGTAGTTCGGCGCGCGAAAGGCTGGAGGAAAGGGAGAGCTCTCTATCCAGCGACCGTGTCGCCAGAAGCAGATTAGTGAAGTCCCATATAATGAAGATAAAGAGTGCCGCGAACGCCGCATAAAAGGGCAGGCCCCCGGTGAAGAGCGCGAGTAATAATAATACCAGCGCTGATGCCAGCATCGGGAGGGCGCTATCTTTTAGTTCCATAGAGATCAGGAGGGTACTTTAACCGTTGCCAGCAGCTCCTCGACGATACTGTCCACCGCCATTCCCTCCTGCTCGTATTCGGGCTTTATGATGAGCCGGTGATCCAGTACCCTCGGCGCGAGGTATTTCACGTCGTCGGGAATGACGTAGCTGCGGCCGTTCAGCGCCGCGACAGCCTTGGACGCCTTCAGGAAGGAGATCGAGGCCCTGGGGCTGGCGCCCAGCAGGAGCTTTTCGTGCTGCCTCGACGCGATGACGATATCACGGATGTATTCAAGGACCTTATCGTCGATGTAGACCCGCTTTACGATGTCGATCATATACAGTATCTTTTCCCGGCCCAAGGCCTCCTCAATGACGACGCCGGAATCGACATTCTTAGACTTTAGTAGCGTTAATTCCTCGTCGTCGCTGGGATAGCGGATATCCAGCTTGAACATGAAACGGTCGATCTGGGCTTCTGGCAGCGGGAAGGTGCCGACGACGTCGATGGGGTTCTCCGTCGCGATGACCATGAACGGCTGGGGCAGCGGGTAGGTGATGCCGTCGATGGAGACCTGCTTTTCCTCCATCGCCTCCAGCAGGGACGACTGGACCTTGGGCGACGCCCGGTTTATCTCGTCGACGAGGAGGAGATTCGTGAATATCGGGCCCTTATGCACGTCGAACTCCATGGTCCTCTGGTTAAAGATCGAGCCGCCCGTAATGTCTGACGGCATTATGTCCGGCACGAACTGGATGCGCTTGAAATCGAGGCCCGTCGCCGCGGCGAAGATCTTGGCGATGGTCGTCTTGGCCACGCCCGGGACGCCCTCGAGCATGATGTTGCCCCCGGCCAGGAGGGCCGTGGATATGTCGAATACCAGGGATTCCTTCCCGACGATGGCCCGCTTCGTCTGGGCCTTTACGCTGTCGACCATCGTGCAAAATTCCTTTACGTCCCCCTCGGCTTCCTTATTGACCTCGACTGCCATGCTGATCCCTAAAGCTTCTTATCCGATTCTTTAATATCTTTCCCTTTAACAGTAAATTTCATCAATATAAGGTTTTTTATGGACCGCCCCAGCCTGGCCATCAGAGGCACAAGCATGTCCCTGCCCATATATGCTATGCAGGCCGCCATGATGAGCAGAATGACGGCGAGCTGGGCGACGATGTCGTATTTGAGCGAGTAGAAGACGACGCCCATCGGCGAAACCGGACTGCCGTGGGAGACGTCGACGAGCACAGTGCCCCGGGACAGGCCTTTGAGGAAGACGCCGTTGTCGCCCTTATCGAGCATGCCGTTAATGAAGAGGTCCGCATCGCTGACGACGATCAGCTCTCCCTTGCCCATCGTATATCGGGCGACCACAGGGTATGTGCCGGTCCTCTCGTCCGCGTCCAGCCGGGCATTATCGTTATGGTCCAGCCATGCGTCGCTCGACGTCGAAGCTATGATGTCGGCGTTCCCCTGGACTTTGAGAACGGCCGGGTGATTGAGCACGAGCCTGCTGACGTTCATCGTAAAGGGAGATGAAGCTATATCTGTGATCGCCGGGAAGGACTGGTTGATATAATAGTTTTCGTACTGGCACATAGGGACGGGGTCGATTGTGATGGGCGAGCCGATACCCGTTAGCAGGCTGTCGGCTTTCCCGAAGTCGTCCATGACCACGACCCTGCCGCCACCGTAGAGGAATCGGGCTACCCGGGAAGATTCATCCGGCGTGTAGTTGGTCGCCGGGCCGATGATCATCAGCGTGTCGCCATTGCCCGCGTCCGCCAGGCTCGATATATCATAAAGAGGCTGCACATCCCGGCCCATACTCGAGAGCCCGTTCCACGACGGGTTCGTCAGGCGGAAATCGGCGTCCGTGACGTAGAACCTTGCCGCGATGAGCGCGACCACGACCAGGGCCGCGACGACGAGAAGGAGCGTGGTTTTTTTCACCGTGCCGCCTCCCGGATACAGTTGTCCAGGTCCTTTATGCCGCCGACTGCCCGCTCCAGCTCGGCGGACGTGACAGGCATGTTCGCGAATATGGCCTTTTCATAGAGGCCGACGATGTCTTTTAATGGATGGGATACGGATGGGACCGCGGCAACTGCCGCATCATAGAACTCATGGTGCGTTAACGATTCGTCGAGCCTGACCCGGGCGGATAAGACTTTCCTCGAGAGGATGTACACCTGGGCCATCGCTTCCCGGGAGTCTTTTGTGCCAAGTGAGCGTATACGGTCGGACTCGGCAGCGACATCCAATGGAGGCTCGACCGGCGTAATGATGGGCGTCGCGGGAGCTTCGGGTATCATAACGGCTTTTTCAGGCGCAGGGACATGATACCGGCGCCAGATAAATACGGCCACTATTGCCGCTATCAGCAGGATCGCGGCGCCAGTGAAAAGCATGGCCATCCGGTCTTCCGGAGGCCCTGCCGCCTGGAAAACGACCGCAAGCGGCGCGCTCGATGAAGCGGCCAGCGCCTTGCCCGGGCCCGGATCATATGAGGCAAATATCGTATGATTGCCGGCCGTTGAATTATTCGATAAAACGATAACGACATCGTAGGCCCCGTCATCGCCCGTAATTCCGCTGCCGGCGGCCGAGCCGTCGATGAGGATGGAGACGTTCGCGCCATCCACGGGCACGCCGTTATCGGCTGTAAATGAGCCGTATATGCCGTAAGGGCTGCCTATGACGGCTGCGCCTGACGTATTGATAGTCAGGTTCGTCTGCCGGGCCGGTATGTTCAGCGACCGGCTCTGCGAGGACCCGTTCAGGAGGATATCGTTTACGCCACGAAGATATACAGCGTTAACGAGCGAGTTCCCGGCGGGCATCGAAGGGCCGATGTGGAACGTATATGCATAAGAGCCATTCCTGTCCGTCGATACGTTCGCCAGTAAAGCGCCGTTAAGGAATATCCCGACCGGCCTATCCCGCATTACCATGCCGTCGCTCGTAAGCTCGCCGGTCACATTCACCGTGTCCCCGAACGATGCCGTGTCCCGGTCCATAAGGAGGGATAGCGTGGAGGGCATGTCCTGGAGGGTTAGCTCAATATAGTTGCTGAGAACAAGGGGGCCGGGAGAAGACGACGGCACGTACTCGGCGTGGGCGAGAATATGGTCTCCGGACACGCCTACGGGAACATCGTAGCTAAGAAAGCCCTCGCCGTTGATGTCGGTGACGAAAGTGCCCGCAGGCTTGCCGTCGACGTAGACGCCCACGCCGGCGTTGCTGACGGGATCGCCGTTCGAGTCCCGGAGATACCCGAAGAAGTTGACCCGGCCGCCCACGGACGTCTGGCCCCGGTCCGCATTAAGCTGTATCCTGTAGCCATTATCGGAAATGGTCAAATTACTGTAAGACTGGTTGAGCCGGTATACGTACTGGTCCAGGCTGCCCAGAGAGCTGTCCAGGCTCCCGACGTCCACGTTCCGGTCCGAGAGGATGCTTTCCAGGACCGTGACGTTGCGCCTCAGGCTGCCGTAGGACGAGGAAACGTTGCGATAGCTGTCCCGGACCTGCGCGGCCGCGATGCTGGCGTTGGCCTGGTCGCCGCCGGATAAGGAAGCGTTGTATAAGATCATGCCCCGGCCATAGGCGTCCGAGCCGTCGATGATGGCCCGGATATCGGCGTTCGTGAGGTTCATCTGGCCCGAAATATTCTGGTAATCCGACTCCGAAAGGTTGAGCTGCCAGAGCAGTTCGCCGAAATTATCGAGCGACGAGGAGAAGCGCGCGTAGGCATTCCGGGCGGATGTAATATTATTGTTATTGAGCGCGGAAGAGACGTCGCCCAGGCTGCCCAGCATTTTTACCAGGAGCGCGTTCATCTGAGCGTCGAAGCCCTGGCCGTGGCTCGGCGTCAGAGTGTTCGGGTTTTCATGGACGGTCTGGGCGGCGGCGGGAAGACATGATATTAATAGTATGGCGATAACGAGGGCTGCCGGCTTTATAGGAAATATTATTGAATAATATGTTTTTTTTCCTGCCATTGTACTCCCAGCTCAGACCCCGAGGATGGCCAGCACCTTTTCAATGACGATGAGGGAAAAGACGAGCACGCCGAGGATTATTACGATGTTCACGCGCGAGCGCCAGGCGGGCCGGACCGTAAAAGGGCCGCTGAGCTCGACAATGACCAGGAAGCCGATGAGGCAGAGGACGAAGAAGTATTCGTAGCTGATGCTACCGAAGAGCGCCAGCAGCGCCAGTACGGCGAACATCCAGCCCCCGAAAATATATACGAGTCTCTGGCTCCTGGTCAACATCTTTACACACACTAGTGCGATAGTATAATAATTTTTTTATCCCGAGCGATAATGTTTATATCCTTGCACGAATATTAACTATGGGTCGAGAGCTTGAGGCATAATAACAAATATTTGGATGTCTTAATTGTTATCACAATTATTTTGGCCATAATTTTTGGAGCCAACGGTTTAGCGGTGTCCCAATCCGTCATTGTACAGGACTCGCCGGGCGTCAGTGTTACGCGTATCGTGAACGGGTCCAGCACCGGTACGGCGCAATATTTACCGGATGAAAACTTTACCGTGGAACTCGACTATTCGGTGACCGGTACTCAATACGCTGTATCCATCAGGGAATATTTACCGGAGTACTGGGAGGTCGTCGACAGCAATGTACCGTTTACTAACGATCCATCGGACCCGCGGAACTACACATGGAATATTTCCAGCCCCTTGACCGGCGTGAGCAATGGTAAAATATTCTATCTTGTCCATATACCGTCAGGCACACCGGCCCCGGACGACTATGGTATTGCAGGCGGAGTTGCCTGGTTTAGCAGCTATTCGGACGTCAAGGATGGTAATCCGACAGGTTCTGCCCAGACAGACACGACCCATATTATCATCGATAATTCGACCGAAGGAAACGGCCCATGTATTTGGATATCGAACATTACCGAGTTGAGTGGCGACCCGAGTGTTAATGGCAACGGACACCTGGAGGCTGGCGAAACCGCCCAATTCCAATATAATATCTGGGATCCGTCGGGCATAGATAATAATTATCAGATCCTGGTTAATGATATCGTGGTGAAGCCGGATAGCGAGACTTGGGACCCTACTTATAAATACGTATATGGCACAGCCCATGCACCGGTGATCGCGAATACGACTGATCCTAATAATGTGACGAATACATTCGAAATCAAAGCCCAAGGTTCTACGGATCCATTTACCCCGACGGATTTCACATTACCGGTTTATGTTCCTAATTATAATTATACCGTATGGATGAGCAGCGAATGGAACGGCTTCACGACTCATTCGGCGGCCTTCGAGCCCACGAGCTCGGCAACTGAAGGCGGATGGCTCACCCTTAAGGGCGATAATCAGATCCAGGTGCCAACATTTACTGTTAACTATAATGGGCCGGCCACTATTCATAAAGAAGTATCGGGCATGATCTCGAAAATTCCATTCTATAGTATGTTCAGCTTCCTCGGTATCTCGGGCGATGCATCGGCATCCGTGGACATGACGCCTCACGGCGTTATAGTGCCGTATAGTACTTATCCGGTTTACCGTGAGGGTGACGATGTCTCGGCGACCTTTAACGGTTCCTCGGAAATGTCCCATAAAACGTTCCACGTCATGCTGTTGGACCTGAGCCGCATGAATCTGGACCTTACGGACATGAGTTCCTTCATCGACAGCATGAAAAGCCTGACCATGGAAAATATAAAGAACAGCGAGATCGGCAGCGCGGACATTGCAGCGGACCCGGGCTCGAGCGACTTTAATGTGGGCGACAGCAATATTCCAGCTCTGGAGGATATGAGCCAGGGCAATTACGTATTATTAGTTATGGACTATAGCATGCCGAATACGCCGTGCCTGGTAAGCGCTGCGCCCTTCGTTGTCACGAAGAACGGCCTGGAGACGACACAGGTAGGCCCGGATGCAATGCCCGGCGAACCGGTCACGCTCAGTGAAACGCTTACGGGCACAGTACCTGACTCGGAATATGTTTATATTGCGGCCATGGTCCCGGAGGATAATTACTCGGCAATACTGGACGTGACGGTGCCCGATGGCGGCTCGGTGAGCGGGACATCTCTCGATTTCCATGGGCTGTCCATGAAGGAGCACGGTACGATCACGACTGACGGCACGGATGCGGGCACGTACTTGATGGTTAATGGCATGGCCGGCGATTATAAGCTCTACTCGGACGACCTGAAGGATACGGCTAAGATGAGGGGTATCCTGACGTCTGAGTTAAATGAGTCTAACGTCTCGGTAACGGTAAGCGACAGGACGACGGATAAGAGCCGGGATATCACGCTGTTGACGAATGACACGATGCCGACGGGCAAATACATCGTGACATCGGTCGTCGTTGACAGGAATACCGGTAAGATCGCGGGCATAAACCAGACGAATATAACGCTTGGAGGGTCATTAGACATTCCATTGTATACGGGATGGAATTTAATCTCACTCCCATTAAAGCCTTTAGACGATAACCTAACTGCAGTATTCACGCCCGATGTGTTAAAACATGTTTTCGTTATCTGGGGATATAATAGCTCGAATGCATCTTCACCATGGGACTATTATGTGACAGCCGGATACCCGTACATTCAAGGCAATTTAACTAAATTCAATGAAAGCTATGGGTATTGGGTGCTATGTTATAATGATACGACATTACATGTAACGGGAACGACAGCGGATCCTAATACAATTACAAAGAATTATGGATGGAATTTAGTCGGTAATCCGGTGACATCTAATAGGGATGTCCGTAGTGTCTATCCCGAAAGTTTCGTCGTATGGGAGTTCGATGGCTTAACACAACAATATAATTACTGGTGCTCAGCAGCGGATACCTCGGGATCGATTTATATTCAAGGTTCATTAAATACACTTAAACCTGGATATGGGTATTGGGTGTTAGAATTGGGAGGTTAATTGCGATGGAAAAATACAAAATAATTCCTATAATTACCG